>JBNMOV010000118.1:0-11806 GCA_051275765.1 Maribacter sp.
CTAATTATTGCTACGCATTAGCCAAGGCATATAATAAATTTTGGGCAAGTGGATTATCTATGTTGAATGCAGAATCAGAAGAAGCTGGAGCATTCAGATTGAAAATGAGTCAAGGAACATTACAAGTCCTTACTTCTGCTATGGAATTATTAGGAATTGAGATTCCGGAAAGAATGTAGATATACAGAATTTCTAATATTCGTATTAGTAAATCATAATGACCCTGTGACTTCAAGTCACAGGGTCATTTATATAAAGAGGAATAATTTTTCTAAAAAAACAACTCCAAAATCTAAAATTCAATACCTTTGTAACAATGGAAAAAGGTAGAACCATACTCAAGGATGATCAATTCAAACTAACGATAGATAGACTGTGTCATCAGTTGATCGAAAACCACGATGATTTTAGTAATTCATGTCTCATTGGTATCCAACCTAAAGGAACCTATCTCGCACAAAGATTGCAGACTCGTCTATTAGAATTGACAGGTTTGAAAACAATAGAATTGGGAATATTAGATGTTACCTTTTATAGGGATGATTTCAGAACTCGCCTCAAACCCCTCAGTCCTAGTCAAACCAAAATGGATTTTTTGGTAGAAGACAAAAATGTCGTTTTAGCAGATGATGTTTTGTATTCTGGCAGGACAGTTCGAGCAGCACTCACCGCATTAGAACATTATGGCAGAGCCAATAAGATAGAATTGATCTCTATGGTAGATCGACACTATAATAGACATTTACCTATCAAATCTGATTACACAGGAGTAAAGATAGATGCATTGGATGAAGCTTATGTGAGTGTAGAATGGCAGGAAATACAAGGAAGGGACAAGGTAATCCTATTCCCTAAGAAGATGTTTTAATTTGGATTTTGAATTATTACAGTCAATTTTTTGCTGATTGAAGCATAAAAAACGGTACAATAAATTCGAAGGATTAAATTAAAACAGCTTCTAGAAAAATGAATACTTAATAAAATCAATAAGTAGTGTCAGATAGACAGTTGAGTACTAAGCACGTTTTAGGCATTAAATATCTTAATGAACAAGATATCAATCTTATATTCGATACCGCCTTGGAATTCAAGGAAGTCATCAACAGACCTATTAAGAAAGTTCCTTCGCTTCGAGATATTACAGTAGCGAATCTTTTCTTTGAAAATTCCACTCGTACTCGTATTTCATTTGAATTGGCAGAAAAAAGGCTCTCAGCGGATGTCGTCAATTTCTCTGCGTCTTCTTCCTCTGTTAAAAAAGGAGAAACCCTGCTAGATACCGTTAATAATATCTTATCCATGAAAGTGGATATGGTTGTGATGAGGCATCCTGCTCCTGGAGCACCTATGTATCTGTCCAAAAAAATATCAGCAAGTATTATCAATGCTGGAGATGGCACTCATGAACATCCCACGCAAGCCCTTTTAGATGCTTTTTCTATGAAAGAAGCACTCAATGATGATTTGGCAGGAAAAAACATCGCTATTTTTGGAGATATACTGCATTCGAGAGTAGCGATTAGTAATATCTATTGTCTTAAAAAATTAGGTGCCAATGTCCGCCTTTGTGGCCCTCCTACATTGATACCAAAACATATTCATAAATTAGGAGTAGAAGTATCCTATGATGTAAGAAAAACCCTTGAATGGTGCGATGTAGCCAATGTACTTAGAATACAATTAGAACGACAGGACATCAAATACTTTCCTTCCTTAAGAGAATACCACCAAACCTTTGGTATATCCAAAGCACTTTTGGATAGTTTGGATAGTGAAGTTGTGGTGATGCACCCAGGACCTATTAATAGGGGAGTGGAACTGACTAGTGATGCTGCAGATTCAGAACAGTCCATTATTTTAGATCAAGTAGAGAATGGAGTGGCTACGAGAATGGCAATTCTGTACTTATTGGCATCTAGAAGATCATAAGGCTCAAAAAAAATATTATTAAAAGGTCTAATTTATATAAGAAATTTTATTAGTTTTTTCGTTAATTATCACAATTACCTTCTGTTAAACGTTTACATCTTGAATAATATTTTATTCAAGATGTAATTTTTAGTATATTGCATATATACTAAATTTTTCAGAATCAATAAGTCACTCAACATGAGGAAACATCTTCAAACTAGTCTATTTGTCATTGTAATTGCATTGTTTGCATTACCACAAAGTATTTCTGCCCAATGTGCAGAAATGATAGCGGAGAATAAGTCACCAGGTAAAATTCAGATATTGAAATCTGAAAGAAAATCATTAGCTATCCGTTCTGGTTCCAACTATGAATTTATATTAGATAATGCCAATTCAGGTTTATATATGGTTTTCTATTCCAAGGGAGGAGTCCAATTGAATCAAGATGATAGAGTCCTCTTTGAGGATGTGAATAAACGGAAGAAGATTTATAAGTTTGAAAGTATGGCAGATTTAGAGAAGAGTGTAAGTGGTATTCCTACTTATACGAATAGCCTTACTGTAGATGTAGGATTTGTGAAATGGCTGGCTAGTTCCAAAATCCGTAGGGTTATTATTTTGGATAATATGACAGACAAAGGACCACAGTTGGTCGTTCCTGCCAATAGACAGATAGAAATACAGGCGATATTCAAATGTTATAACAAAACATTAGAACCTAATAAAGTAGCTCTAAGTGCTAGACGTGATAATTCCTTGAATAGTGGAATTACAAATAGTAAACCAAGTGGTTCTTCAAAATCTAGTGGAAAGAGTGGAGGTAGTAGTTCTAGTGTAGGAAGAGTAAATCCAAAAGATGAGCAAGAGGTAAGAAATTTGCAACAAGAATTATTGGATTTGAGGAATAGATTGAAAGAAGAGATAACTAAGGAAAGAGAAAGAGGTACTGCGATGAAAAAGCAATTGCAGGAAGAAGTGGTACACTCGATGGAAGGAGCTGCACTCAAAAAAAATGACATAGCACAGGAAGTATTAGCTGCTAGGCAAAGGGCGAATGTTGCTATTCAAGAAGCTGCAGAAATAGAAGCTAATGGAATTAAATTGGCAAAAGATAAAGCAAGTACAGAAGTAGAGAAGATAAACTTAACGGTTGATGAAGCTAGACAGAAAGCAGGAAAAGAAATTCAGGCTGCTAAGCTCAAATCAGCAGAAGATGTAGCTGCTGCTCGTGCTAAAGCTACTGAAGAGCTCAAGGTAGTAAAGCAAGGATTGGAAAAAGCAAAAGAGGAATATGCTGATGAAGTTGCCTCAGCGAGGGAAAACTCTACATTAGAATTACAGAGTATACGAAAAGAAACAGCTGAATTGATCTCTGATGCAAGACAGAAAGCAAAAGAAGAGAAGAATAAAACTGCAGAAGATGTGGTGAAGAGTAAAAAGACTGCTTCTGAAGAAATTTTGGAAGTAAGGGAAGAAACAGCAGAATCCCTAGCGAGAATTAAGGAAAATGCGGTATTGGAAAAAGAAAAGATAGCATTGGATGTAGCAGAAGCTAGACGTAAAGGAGCAGAGGAAAAAGCATTGGTAAGAGAAAGTAATGCTGCTGAAGTAGCGGATATGAAAGAAAAGGTTGCATTGGAAAAAGAAAATACAGCGAAGGAAGTAGCAGATTCTAGACAACGTGCAGCGGAACAAATTAATGCAGCTAAAAAGCAGGTAGTAGAGGAAAAGGAGATAGCTAAGACTAGGATGGATTCCACCAAACAAGAAGTAGCTACAGATATTTCCAATACGAAGAAAGAAGGAGATGAGCAAAAAGCATTATTGGTAACAGAAGTAATAGATGCTAAGAAAAATGCAGTTAGTATCATTCAAGAAATCAATAAGGAAGAGACTACCAAAGTAAAGGAAGCTAAAGAAAATGCAGATGTCGAAAAAACTAGGATAGCAGAAGAAGTAAAAGCTGCTAAAGAACGAGCTGCTGCTGAAATCAAGAGGATACAAGAAGAAGTAGCCGCTGCAGCAGAAGAAGCAAGGAAAAAAGAATCAGAGATAAAAGAAAACTCTGCTCAAGAAGTATCAGAAGCAAGAAACAAGGCAGCAGAAGAAGTAAAAAAAGCCAATGCAGAAGCTGCCACTAGTGTAACCAGTGCCAAATCCAAAGCAGAAGAAGCTAGAAATAAATATGCTACATCTGTACAGGAAGCACAAGGTACTTCATCGACTAAGATTACCGAAATTCAGTCTGAAATGGCAGCTAAATTGAAGGAAATCAAAGAGAAGGAAGCAGCATCTAAGATGATGTCTGTAGAGGAAGTGAAATCAGCGAAGGAAAGAGCTGCTGCTGAAGTAGCTTCATCCAGAGAATTGGCAGCAAGAGAAATAGCAACAGCTAAGGAAGAAACAGCGAAAGTGAAGCAAGCATCAGCAGAAGAAGTAGCTGCATCTAAGAAATCTGCGGCAGAAGCCATTTCTACAGTAAGACAAGAGGAAGCAGAGCAAGTAAGAAAGGCTAAGGAAAATGGAGCGAATGAGAAGCAAAAATTAGCAGAAGAAGTAGCAGCATCTAAGGAAAGAGCGATGCTAGAAATCAATTCTACTAAAACGAGAGCAGGAGAGCAAGTGAAGCTAGCTAAGGAATCCGCAGCGAAGGTAATCGAAGCAGCTAAATTGGCTGAATTGGATGCTAAAAAAGCAGCAGCAGAAGAAATTGCAAGTACTAAAGAAACATCTGCCAAAGAAGTAGCGAGTACTAAGCAGCAGGCAGCAGAAGAAATTCAGGCAGCTAAAATAAGTGCTGGTACGAAAAAAGAAGAGTATTCGCAACAAATAGCAGAAGCCAAAGCTACAGCAGTAGAAGACATAGCAACAGAACAAGCTAATTCTGCGGAAGAAATAGCTAAGTCCAGAGAGGATGCAATGACTAAGAAAGCTCGGTATAATAAAGAAGCAGAAGAAGCTCGTATAGCATCACAGGAAGAAGCGAATAAAGCTAAACAAGAATCTTCTGATGAAATCTATGCTGCTAAAGAAGCTGCTACTGCAGAAGTGAAAAAATCGAAGGAAGAAACTGCAGTTAGACTTGCTGAAATGGAAGCTGAGTTGGCTGAAAAGCAGCAGGAATTGAAGGATTTGGAAGCGGAATTGGAGAAGATAAGAGAAGCTAAGGTTAAGGAATAATTCTTTCTTTTGTTGATATTGAAAACCGCAGTTCATTTGTTGAACTGCGGTTTTTTTTGTTTTTGAAATGGTAAATAAGATAAATATGAGTGAAGAGCCTTTTTGTATTAAGTTGATTGCTTCTTTTGTATTTCCATTGATTTTATTTCTTTTTGATCGATTTGAGAAGCATTTAATAAAAATAAAAAAAGAAAATAAAATAAAATTTCAACTCGTCAAATTAATTTTCACTTGAAATTTCATGGAATATTCAGTAAGATTAATAATTTTTTTATTAATAAATACACATTTACTATACTGGCTATTATTATGGTATATTCAATTTGGTTTGTTAAAGAAGAAATATAAATTCATGAAATATATCCTCAACACATTTTTATTATTGATCATTTCATCCTCTTGTCATTATGATGATGATCCTATCGGGCATTGGCATGTCGATACTTCAGATAGTAATTTTGACTCTTATTTTACCATTGATTTTGAAGCAGATTCTGTAATCATTGGAAATAAATATTCGATAAATCCATACCTAGGAAAATACACTTCTGATGAGAACGAAATATACATAGGAGAAAATACTTCTCATGAATATGATACATGGGGAGAAAGTTATTATGGCTATTTAAAGTATAAAATAAAAGGAAATAAAATATACTTAGATGAATATCTTGTAGATAGAAAATTAGTAGGTTTTCGTTGTGATAGTAATTGTTGTAATAAGAAAGATGATTTTTTAAATATAACGGAAATCAAAGTAGAAATAGATTTACATGAAATTATTAAAAAAAGAAATGAATTAAATCCTATCTCTTTGGAAGATAAATATTTCACTAATCTATTGGTAGGGCATCCAACATTACCTTATTCGTCTGGTCATTTTTGGAATTACCCTTTTGTACTCCAGCTTAATGACAAATTTTCATCGACAGAATTCATTTCTTTTTTCATAGAAGAAAGGTTATTAAATCATAAAAAAGATAATATCCACTTCAGAATTTTTGCAGAAAAAAGTACACCAATTTCAAGATTAAAAGAAATTGTATTAGCATTAAGAAAAGAAGAAATAAAAAATATATGGCTGGTTTGTGCGAATCCAAATGAGGATGTTTTATTTGAATATATTCATTTGGATTCGTTGGATTTAGATAGAGAAGGGGGATTGGAAGATGTTTTGTATTAAGTTAAAACACAGACCATTGGGGTTTCAAAAACCCCAATGGTCTTGGCAAGCTAAATCAAAAACCTTACAAAACTTTAATCTTCATCAAAAGATATATATTCACAAAATAAAACAAGCTAATATTGAATACAGAAACACTACTTCCAGAACACTTCTATCACATTTACAACAGAGGAAATAAAACACAGACCATTGGGGTTTCAAAAACCCCAATGGTCTTGGCAAGCTAAATCAAAAACCTTACAAAACTTTAATCTTCATCAAAAAGATATATATTCACAAAATAAAACAAGCTAATATTGAATACAGAAACACTACTTCCAGAACACTTCTATCACATTTACAACAGAGGAAATAATAGAGAAACCATTTTTAAGGAAGAAAGAAATTATGCTTTTTTCCTAGAACGATTCAATAAATATTTATCTCCATATGCAGAAGTTTATGCCTATTGTTTGATGCCAAATCATTTTCATTTTTTGATAAGAGTAAAAGCTATCGAACTTGATGAAAAACAGACCATTGGGGTTTCAAAAACCCCAATGGTCTCGCCAGACGAAACCACCAAATCTACGAAAGACCAAACTCCAGAAATCCATAAAGCCTTCAGAAATTTCTTCATGTCTTATGCCAAAGCCATCAATAAATCATATGGAAGAACAGGCAGTTTATTTCAACAAAAATTCAAAAGGAAATTAATAGACGATGAAAATTATTTTACAAAATTAGTATTATATATTCATTATAATCCAGTAAAAGCCAATATTGCATTAGATTATAAAGATTGGAAATACAGCTCATTTAATGCGATGGTAAGTGATAAACCTACCTTTTTAAAAAGAGCAGAAGTACTTGATTGGTTTGGTAAAAAAGATAATTTTTTAATTTCTCACAGATGGTATAATGGAGAAGATATTGATGATTTGTTATAAAGTGGAGTTCGCCACGAGAATAGACACCAAGATAGTAAAATCAAGCAGCGTTTCTAGCTGCGATCAAAATAGCCATTTCCCTTGGAGATTTTCCTTTTAGGGTAGAATGTATTCTCTTGGTGTTATACCATCCATCGATATAATCAAAAACGACAGAATATACTTCACCCATACTTTCAAATTGATGACGATATAGCTCTTCACATTTAATGGTTTTGAAAAATGATTCTGCTACTGCATTATCCCAGCAATTACCTTTTCTAGACATACTCTGTATACATTGTTCAGTAGTCAATAATTTTCTAAAATCCTTACTGGCATACTGGCTTCCCCTATCCGAATGAAAAACTAGTCCAGGTAATACAGGTCTGTTTTTTACTGCTTTGTTAAATGCTGCCATAGTAGTGTCTTGATCAGTCATATTATCACTCAGATTCCATCCTATAACCATTATATCAGCTAGATCTATTACTGTTGTAAGATAGACAAAAAAATGTCTCAGACGGATATATGTGATATCCCCAACCCAGAATTTTCCAGATTCTGAAACTAAAAATTTCCTGTCCAAAAGGTTTGGTGATATTTTCATATCATGCTTAGAATCAGTAGTATTCTTGAATCTTTTTTTAACTACTGGACTGATTTTCAGTTCTTTCATTCTTCTTGCTACTGTTCTTTCTGATACTTTTATATCCATCTCACATAAAACGGTATGAATCCTAGGACTAGCATATGTCTTACGACTCTTGTTGAAAGCCTCCTCTATCACATTATCCAAAACCTGATTCTCCTTATCCAATGAATTCTTATTAAGCAGCCACTTGTAATAGCCACTTCTACTAACTTCCAAAACATCACACATCTTTTTAACTGGAAATTCATTAGCATAATCCATTATGAATTGGAAAATTTTCTGTCGCTTTTTGAAAAGATGCCCGCCGCTTTTTTTAATATATCACGTTCAAGCCTTGTTTCCCTCAACTCCCTTTCCAATTCATCTATCCTACGTTCCGATTCAGTCATCACCTTATTCCCTTTTCCTGGAAATGAAGAATCACCATCCTTCAGATATTTACTCCGCCAATTATATATCGTATTCTCGCTTACTTCAAAGCGAATGGCAAGTTCTTTTATCGATTCTTTGTCTTTCAAACTCAACTTTACCACTTCCAATTTCTCTTCCTTACTATACTGTTTTCTTCGTCTTCACATTAGATAAATTTTTTAAATGTAATCATTATACTTTTAACTTATCTTAGTGTCTACTTTTTTGACGAACTCTAAAGACACAGACCATTGGGGTTTCAAAAACCCCAATGGTCTCGCCAAGATTTATTTACACTACAACTTTTTTTACTTCATATCTTTTGTTTAGTAAGTCTCTATATTTTTACAAATTCAAAACCCCCTGAAAATCCTTCACCTCCACCTCCACTTCCTGCAATCCACCCTGCACCACAAAATGCAAAAACAATCTAATCTCCTTATTAGGAAAAATCGTTTTCAAACCCAATTGCACCAAATAAAACCAATTCGATAAATCAGTCGCTTGTTTTTTCCATTTTTTATGATTGCCAGAAAAAGAAGAATGTTGTACTACAGTAATGAAGCGATCATTTTCTATTAATAAATTAATATTCGTATCGAAACGGCGTTTGTCTTTTATTAATAAAATAGGGTAGTGCTTATACCAATTTTTAGGTTGTAAATTTTTTTCTACCCAAGACATGAATTGATTCGCATGACTGACGAGTTCCATGTAAGAAATTTCCTCATTGATTTTATAGCGTTCGAGGATTCGTTCGGCAGCAGCCATCTTTTGACCTTGCGTATAAGTTGGTAAATCAAAAGATAAATAAGATTGCACCGCTTTAGAAATAATATAAGGTGATATATCATTCACTTCCTTAAAAGCTATTCCTAGTAGCGATTGAGCACCAGTTTTGAATTTATACTCATGATACAGGCTTTTGTCACTATCATATTGAATAAAATAAGGCTGTCCTTTATCCTTTTTTCCTGCACGTTCTTGCTGCGAAGAAATATGTTCCGTAGGACGTGGATGATGTTCTAATAATTGTGGCAAAAGCTCTACGTCTGTTTCTATAGGCATGATTTGCCCTTTCCATTCCCAAGGTGTTTCAAAGGATTTAGAATCGAGTGTAGGTTGTGTTTCTCCTTCTAGTCCATTCCAAGTACGATTCAGCCAAAGCATCGATTTTTGGCGAGAAGTAAAGACCAAATAATCCCTCGCACGAGTGATTCCAACATACATCAATCTAGCTTCTTCTTCTACAGCTTTATTGATCGCCTGTTTTTTCGTTTCGCTATTATCTAGATTGATTTGCAAATTCGTTTTTTGGAATTGTCGCCCATAAGGATGTCGCCAAAAACGGATATAGCGATTAGCAGATAAATTTTCCAAATCTACTTCATCCGTATCAGCAGCTACCGTCGCTCCCCAAATACTATCCCTCAATTTATTTTCCAAACTATGCATGACCACCACTGGCCATTCCAAACCTTTACTTCTGTGATAGGTCAATACATTTACAGCATCTGGTTGTTCGCTAGAACCTTGAGCATCCTTTTCATTCGCTGCTAAATCATTCAACCAAAGCAAGAAACCACCTAATGAAGCTCCAGTATGCAATCTATTACAAGCATCTTCATATTTATCTGCAAAATGACGCAACATATCCACATTATCACATCGCTGTTCTGGATTTCCCCAAGCGATAATGATACGCCTCAAATCCAAATCTTCCAAAATCAGATTCAGAATTTCTGCACCAGATAATTCAGTGATTTCTAAGCGAAGTTCATCCAACCTCTTGATGAAAATATTGTCAGATTCCCACTTCAGATAAGCATTATCTTCCTTCGCACGTTCTTCCATCCATTGGATTCGACTATCGATGATTTCTTCCAATGGTTTGGAAGAAGCTAAGAAAGTAATCTCTGCTACAGACAGCGAATCATGCTGATTTAATAGATATTTTAAACAAGATAAAACCAGTTTTGCTTCTGGCGTTTCGAGCAGTCCATTTCGAGCGATAGACGCTTTCATTCCTTGATGATGCAAAGCACTCGCTACTTCCAAACATTGTCGATTAGAACGACAAAGCACTGCAATATCGCCAGCTCTTATAGGACGATAATTATCTCCTTCATCATTGATATACTGCTTTTTTTCTATCATATGACGAATACTCCTAGCGATGCAGCGTTCCATCCACGGACGACCAGGCGGCGTTTTTTTGCCACCTTCATGTTCATAATGCCAATGAATTAAACCCGTTCCCATTTCGATAGGTTCGTTTTCATTATTGGACGATTCATCGCTTGCAGTTGCTCTACGTTTAGGAATGAGAGCGATGCGTTCCTTTGGTAAATCTGGAAATGCTTTTACAAAAAGTGCATTAGAAGCATAAACCAATTCCTCTCTCGAACGCCAAGAAAATATCTGTATATCTTCTGGTTTGATGCCACCTGTTTTTTCAATGATGGCGTGCATCAATGCTGGTTCTGCACCTCTAAAACCATAAATGGATTGTTTTGGATCACCCACCCAAATGGAGTGATTCGCCATTTGCGTTAGTTTCCAAAATATTTCTAATTGTATAGGACTCGTATCTTGAAATTCATCGACCATCAGTAGATCTATTTCAGCAGAAAGTACTTCGTGAACAGCAGAATTATCCAAAAGGCGTTTCACTTGTGTTTCCATATCGATATAATCGATTAAGCCACGTTTTTTCTTGAATTTTTCGTATTCTTCAATTGCTTTGATGGCTACATCGAAGATGCTATCTATAAATTCTTTGATGTCTTTCAAAAAATCGGGATGGCGTTCGTGATCTCTTGCAAAATCTTGTAATTCCTCTACTAATCCCTTACTTTTTGCACCTGTTTTTATTTTGGAAATAGACACCCAATCATACCAAGATAAGTCATCGCCTTTGCCTATTCGAGTAATATATCTCTGAATATTGGTTTTGGCAGTCGTAGTAACTTTGGTGCTATCAGCATCGTTATCTTCGAGTGCTTCTAAGCTATGTTGTAATAATTTTTTTAATTTAGAATCAAAATGTTCCTTGCTTTGTGGAGATGGCTCAGGAAATAATTGTATTAATGATTGATAGGATTTTTCCCTACTTTCTTCCATTTTTTCTACATCAAAACCGTTCACTCTCGCTCTATCTACGATGTCTTTTACATCTTGTCGCCAGTCATAACTTTCTGTCATGCCTATTTTACGAAGAGCCAGTTTTTCCGTTAGAATTTCCATTTTTTCCACTCGCTCATGTGTGAGGATAGTTGCCAATGATTGATTGAAAAATACATTCTGATCTTCATCTGCAATAATATCCACACTAGGCGAAACTCCTGCCTCGAAGCAGAAACGTTTCAATAATTTCACGCCTAATCCATGTACCGTTCCTATCAATGCACCAGTTAATCGATCTGCTAATTCTGGCAATCCTTCTTCCAAAAGTCGCACACGAACTCGCTCTTCTAATTCAGCTGCTGCTTTCTTAGTAAACGTAGTGGCAATGATTCCTTCTGGCTGTACCGTTCCCGATTTTAGCAAGTC
>JBNMOV010000119.1:0-11472 GCA_051275765.1 Maribacter sp.
CTAATAAGGCGAAAAACGCAGACATAGCCGTAGCTATGGCGAGTATTTTCAACGAAGTTAGCAAACAAAAAGGCAAGTTAGAATGTAGCGTTTATTTGTTTCTCGTCCCTAAGTACACTGTAAAGTAAATAAGTAACCGTTTTGTCTGCTTATTTTTCAGCTGTGCGTCGTTAAAAACTCCTTAAATAGCTACGGCTATTCGCGTCATTTTTGCCTAGCCTAACTAAAAATTAAGCGATTCAAGAGTTAACATTACTTAATTTACAGTGTACTTAGTGAAACGTATTTAATAACTTGAGCCAGAATGGGTAGTAATTTTTTCTTCTAAAGAATTCAAAAAATCGTTGCATAGCCGTAGCTACGGAACTATTTTTTGTGTTTTTTAGAAGGAAAAAGAACAAGCATAATGGCTCAGGTTATTGAATTCGTTTCACTAATGATGTTTTTTATATTACAATGTCGTACTTTTGTGGTCACAAAATTAAAACTTAATATGGATTTAAAAGCATTAGCTTTAGAAGTAACGAAAATAGCTAGGGATTCTGGTGCTGCTATCATGGAAATTTATGGTACGGATGATTTTCAAGTAGAAACTAAGGGTGACGAATCTCCTTTGACTATTGCAGATAAGACTGCCAATGATATTATCTGTGCAGGTTTAGAGAAATTGGATGTACAATTTCCTATCGTATCTGAAGAGAATAAATTACTTTCTTACGAAGAAAGAAAGGATTTTACTTACAGTTGGTTGGTAGATCCATTAGATGGAACAAAGGAGTTCATTAAAAGAAATGGAGAATTTACGGTGAATATTGCCTTGATTCATAATGGCAAACCAGTATTAGGTGTGGTATATGCTCCAGTAATGGACGAAATGTATTACGCTGCTGACGGACAAGGTGCATATCTTATAAAAGATGACGAAACAACGAAGTTAGCAGCTCCTTCCTTTGGTTTGAAAGATCAAGGTTTAGGTGTAGTGGCTTCCCGTTCACATTTGAATGCAGATACAGAAGCTTTTTTGGCTGAATTGAATGAACCAGTGATTGTTCCTAAAGGAAGTTCATTGAAATTCTTGATTCTTGCGAATGGTGGAGCTCATGTTTATCCTAGATTAGCACCAACAATGGAATGGGATACAGGAGCTGCTCATGTAGTGTTAGTAGAAGCTGGCGGAAGTGTCATTAATCATGAAACGAACAAGCCATTGGAATATAATAAGGAGAATTTATTGAATCCTTATTTTGTGGCTTATGGTAATAAGGCTTAGGAATTAGTTTTGTTATAATATTAGAAATGCTCCTTATTACAATTTTGTAATAAGGAGCATTTTATGTTTAAGTGAGAATAATAGTTTGGTGTAAATTTTACTCCTTCTCCACCTTCACATCCTCTATCGTCGGAGCTTTCCATCTTTCCTGTCCTACTGGATTTCCTTTAGCTGCATTCACTGCTTTTCCAGATCTTTGTTTATCCATAATCATGGCGAAGGTCATAATAAGACTCGTACCTATGATGATGAATAAAAGTATTCCTGCATCAAAACCTGCTATCTCTGCTTCAGCTGGAATAGCATAAAAAAGCAATACCGTTATTAATCCTCTAGGAGCGACGAATAACTGTGGCAATATATCTTTTCCTATAAATATGCGAAGAATAACAAATCTGATGGCATAGATAGACAGGATGATAAGTAAACTAACTAATGCCACATTGAAATTGATCAAAGAAGCTAATGATATCGTCATACCAAATACGACAAAGAAGAATGTTCTAACTACAAAAGCAGTTTCCATCGTGACGACATGCAATCCATCATAGATTTGTAGAGCTTGTTTATACTTCAACCATTTTTGTAGTCTTCCTTGGAAAAATAATTTCATATTGGCTATCAATAATCCAAAGATGAGTATGATGATAAGGGAAGAAAGGTGCATCTTTTTTCCTAGTGCATATAGTAATAAAAGCACAGCTATTAATAAGAATAGCTTGACATGGCTTTTGATGTTTTGGAAGATGAGTACGATGACGTAACTAGCTATGAGCGAAATAACGATAGTGAGCACGATGTTTCCTAAAAAAGAACCAAGTCCCCCAGAATGCTCTGCTGCATGACCAGCTACTTCTATTTGGCTAGTAAGGTAGTAAAAGACCATGATTCCCAATATGTCTGAGAAGGTACTCTCATAGATATGGAATTCTTTTTTATTTTCCTTTAAACTAGTTACACTAGGAATGATGATGGCACTAGAGAGTATAGACAATGGTGTGGCATAAATCCACGCTGACTCCATACTCATATTTGGAATGAGCTGATGAAGGATGAGTGCTGCCACCCATATGGATATCATTAGTCCTATGAGTGCGATAAAAAACGCCTTAGCAATGGGGATGTATTTTTCCTTTTCGAGTTTCAATTCTAAGGCTGCCTCTAATACTATCATGATCAACCCTATGATGCCTAGGACTTCTAGTATAGGAAAGAAATTAAATTCTCCTAGCTCGAATACGTCTATTGAAATTTTGAGGATTATCCCCAAAAGAATAAGCATTAAGACAGAAGGGATATTGGTTTTCTTAGAAATCTCCCCAAAAGTAAATGATAAAATCAATATGATGCTAGAAGCAATGATTAGCTCATAAGAACCAAATGTAAATAGTATTGGTATCATCGTGTTTTTATTTTGTTAGGGAGTAGGCAATTATTGTTTTCCTGTTCCCTTAGTGAAACGTATTTAATAAATTGAGCCAGAATGGGTAGTAATTTTTTCTTCTAAAGAATTCAAGAAATCGTTGCATAGCCGTAGCTACGGAACTATTTTTTGTGTTTTTTAGAAGGAAAAAAAAACAAGCATAATGGCTCAGGTTATTGAATTCGTTTCACTTATTTAGAATTTATTAAGAATTGAATAACCAAACGCCTATAAACGCTTAGAATTGCTTAGATTTTTACAACTAAAACCTGATTCTGTAATCAGTTGTATCATATAGTTGAGGTGGCTGTCTTTATTGAGTAATATCTCTAGGACATATGTTTCGTGATCTGTTTCGCTGGGCTGTATATCTGGTTTGAATGTCCAGTTGAGGTATGGACAATCCAATAGTTTTTCCATGAGAAAGTCCATTCCATAAGCAGTTTTTTTGGCATTGGTATCATTGGCAGTGACCAATAATTGGTGAAAACTTCCTGTTGATACGCCTTTCAGTAAGGTATAGTTCTCTTTTGCTAATTGGGAATAATGGATGAACCTTGATCCCTTGCCATTAGTGAGTACAATACCAAATCTTCCTATTGTTTGTATCGTACTATCCTCATTAAAAATATAAATATGCTGCCCTTTTTTCACTATATTATTCAACAGGAAAATTTTACCATCTATATAGTTTTTGATAGGCTGATAAGCGATGGCTAGCAATGCTGCTATAATCAATCCATAAAGAATAGGATTGATTTTGATGATCACTAGAGTTATGATGATTACGATAATAGGCTCGTATAAAATGCTGATGGATTTGAGCTGTTTAGACGTTTTTGCCTCGATTCTTCTCAATATGGAAGAATGACGACTCATATATTTCAACAATAATATACCAAAATAAATAGCAGCCAACAGTACGATGACCTTCAGGAAATCCGACCAGTCTAATATTGCTAATATTGTATTTTCCATCTGATTATATGTTTATTTTTCCAGGTAAATTGTCTTCCGATAGAGCATTGAGATTATTGCCAATCATAATGTCTATTTCGTCTACTAGAAATGGATTGATTTCTATAGTACCATCCAAGTGCCGTTTCAATATACCTACGCCTAGTAATCTGCTGACTATGGGTTTGAAAACTTGCTGAAAGGCTGGTCCAAATTTTTTGAGAAGTACATATTCATTGGCATTCTGATAAATGAGAATTGCTCTTAGAATCATGCCTGTTTCTGTATTCATGAATTTGGGTAGTAGATAGTCGAAATCATTTCTGATAGCGACAGTATCATCTTCTGCTTTCATGATGGAATAAGACCATTGGCGAAGCATCACGCCTATATTCCCTTTAGAAGATTGGTAAACTTTTCTGACTGCCTTATCTAGTTGACCTGCTGTCAATTCTTCCTTATCCTTGAGATTAATGATATTATGCTGTGTGGCACGATGTCTAATGAAAAGAATATTCTTGGCATCATCATAAGGAATCGTGTCTATATTCAGAACAGATTGGAATCCTTTTTCTAATTGGTAGAATAAATTGAGTTGTTTTCTCAGCCTATCAGATATAGATACCACGAAAAATAGGTGACTGGAATGAGCATCCATCATTTTGATAAGGTGATTGACATTGGATGCCAGAGTAACCTTATCGCTTTCCCATTTTACAAGGTCATCTATCCAAATCATCGAATCACTTTGCAATCCGTATTTGACAATAAAATCTAATGCTCCTTTCAAATCATAACCTGTCTCAAAAGTCCTTCCTCCCAACCTAATAGTTCGATTAGGCGAAACCTTGATCGTGCTATTTCTGAAATGTTGGTTATGTACCATTGTTCCTAAAAATGTCTTTCCAGAAAAACGATCTCCCGAAATCAGCAACGTTCCCCTAAAACCCATTTTCCAATTGGCTACCAGCGTTCCTATCCTTGCCATTTCATGTTCCCTTCCCACAGCGAAGGAATCGCCTATATATCCTTGAGTTAGGAACATATTAGTATAGTGACTCAATTCTGACTGAGGTACTCTATGACGCACCACTCTCACTATTTTTTCGGAAAGACTCAGTCTTTCTTCCCTTCTTGATGCCTCACGGATTTTACCAAAAAACTTCCCTCGTGCGACTATCCATTCCTTGACTTGTTGTAATCCTTCTGTCTGGTATCTTTTGTACTGATTGAGTGTGGAGGATACAGACAGACTTAGAAATTCTTCTTGGTATATATTGGTTATTTGTAATTCTTTGGATAAACTGCTCTCTAGATCTTTTTTAAATCCTGAAAAATCTTTGTGTCCTTTTTCTATATTCTTAAAAAGATTTTCCAGTGCTAGAGGAGTGACGACCAATTCTGATTTCTTTCCTTCCTTATGTTCAAAGTTGAGCCTATTTGTCATACTCAGTTTAGAAAGGCTGACTTTATTATTAATATTCTGATAGGAATGGTAGGCATGATATACAAGAGGAATGATCTCAGATTCCAACCAGTTAGAGGTAGTTTTGCGTATATCCATTTCCCTATGAAATAGCATGCCTTCTTTTGCCTCAATGGAAATATGCTTTCTCTCTGGTAGCTCCTTCAATAAATCCTGGATGCTATTGGCAAATATTTCAGCATTTTCATGATTCATTTGTTTGAGCAAGATGGTATCTATCAGATCTACCATTTCCATTCTTGTGTATCCCTTTTCTTTTTGTGTAGTAATAATTTCTGCTACTCTTTCCTTTATTTCTTGGAGATTTTCAATGAATTCAATGGATAAGGTTTGTGCATGTTGGCGAATATTTCCAAACATCATGGAGGTCTTAGACAGTACATCATGCTGTTGGAGTAATTCCTCAGCTTGTTTCTGGATGGTTTCGAACTGCTCTTTATATATCTGCCAAGGCGTATTTTGGTGTTGCCATGCTTTCATGGACTTTTTCAATACATCTCCACTTACATCTAGGTGAGATGTATTTAATTCATCAATAATACCCAAGATTATCGCCTTTGAACGATCCAAAAGCTTATTATAAGTATCTATTGTTACTTTTCCTTCTTGTAAGAATATATCTGCTTTCTGTTCTTCAAAAAGGATATTCCTCCAAAGCACTAAAAATGACTTGAATTTTTCCATCCATTGGTAGGACAGTAGATAATGGATAGGTTTAGCTTCTTCTGATTTATTGATAAAATGATGGCAAGTATCTCCTATAAGAGTGGCTCTAAGGTTAAGTTGGGATAATTGATTGGGCATCGAACGGAAAGGAGTGCCTTTGCTTTCGACTTCCTTTTTGGTCTGTAGAAGGATATCATTGAAATCAGAACATACCCCTTCTATAGCAATATTTGGTAAATTTTCCTTAATGCTCGGTTCGTCTATATTCTTCATTAGGTCAAGTATTAATTTAGAAATAAAGCTATTAGTGAAACGTATTTAATAAATTGAGCTAGAATGGGTAGTAATTTTTTCTTCTAAAGAATTCAAAAAATCGTTGCATAGCCGTAGCTACAGAACTATCTTTTGTGTTTTTTAGAAGGAAAAAGAATAAGCATAATGGCTCAGGTTATTGAATTCGTTTCACTTAAGGGAATAGGCAACAAATTATCAAGTCCAAGTGGCTCATTTATTTTTTCCTACTATTCCCTTCAGTAATGCATCAAAGATAATGATAGGAAAATTACTAGTTATTATTTTTGAATCATTAATCATTATTACTTATACTAATAAAGACAGTATTATGTGAATAGGTCACACTCGTTTTTAGTATTTTGTGATATAAATAATAAGATTAGCATAAATTTTGAATCGAGTAAAAAAACTATTCCATTTCTTTAGAGAGAGTATTAATAAATGCTGATAAAGAATCTGTAAGCCTAATATAATTGAGTTGGCCTTCCGTAGATACAAATGTAATAGAACCGTCTTCAAGATTTAAGCAGAATGGAAATCCTCCGCCATCGTATGCAAAGTGAAACGTATTTAATAAATTGAGCCAGAATGGATAGTAATTCTTTAGAAGAAAAAAGAACAAGCATAATGGCTCAGATTATTGAATTCGTTTCACAAATGGCATGAGAGGTTGAGGAAAGTCAATATGTTTACGCCAATCATCTAAAGTATCTTCGATTAAAGCTTTTCCATATTTTATGGAACAGAAACAATGAATTCCCATCTTCATCGATATCGTATCGATATTCTGGTACACCTCTCATTATCTAAAAGAATAAACTGACGATAATCGTTTGGTAATTTACTTCTGATGAATTGATGTTCAAATTTAATTAATTCATCTATACTAAGATTATGAAACCGCTAGTTTAAATTGAAATCTGTATAAGTAGGGTAGGAGACTTATTATAAATCGAAGGCTAGTGGATTAACCTTAGCGTAATGAGTATTTTTGAAACGATGCAGAAGCTGATAAGGACAAATCTTTGGCAGAGCAGAATTTATGAGTTTAGTCCACTAGTGTTACTATCACTAGATAAAACTAAAAAAGCCACTCAGAACTGAGTGGCTTTAAAGTCGGGGCGGCAGGATTCGAACCTGCGACCCCCTGCTCCCAAAGCAGGTACGCTAACCGGACTGCGCTACGCCCCGAAAAAAACGTAAATAGGTTAAATCTACGCTTCAAGTTTGATTGTTGTACATGGCTTCATTAAGCTATGTAAGAAAAATAGTTCTTCGCGGTGAGGGCGGGATTCGAACCCGCGGTACCCCTTTCAAGGTACGTCGATTTAGCAAACCGGTGGTTTCAGCCACTCACCCACCTCACCAATGCGGATGCAAATGTAATAACTATTTCTAAATTGTACAAGCTTTTTTTACATATTTTAGATATAAAACGCTTTTTTTTATAATTATTTCATCATAAACCCTTTTTTACCCCTTAAATTGGTTTTATAGAGCACAAAAAATGACGAAAATAAATAAAACACACAAATTAAAACGTCCGTTGCACATGGGTACAACGGACGTTTTAATTTAAAAAAAGTCAAAGAATTAAGAAAATTGTTCTGAACCCTTGAATAAAGATTCCACAAAAGCATTTTTATTGAATACTTGTAATTGTTCTATGCCTTCTCCTACACCTATATATTTGATAGGAATCTTGAATTGATCTGAAATTCCTATTGCTACACCGCCTTTGGCTGTACCATCTAGTTTGGTCAAGGCAAGACAAGTGACATCAGTTGCTTCTGTAAATTTACTGCACTGCTCTATGGCATTTTGTCCAGTAGATGCATCGAGTACTAGCATGACATCATGCGGCGAACCTTCCAGTTTCTTATTACAGGATTTTTTGATTTTGGTTAGCTCATTCATCAAGCCTACCTTATTGTGTAATCTTCCTGCAGTATCAATAATGGCTACATCACAATTATTATTGATGGCATATTGTACCGTTTCGTAAGCTACTGCTGCTGGATCTGTATTCATTCCCTTGGAATAAAACTCACAACCCACTCTTTCTGCCCAAATTCCCAACTGATCTACTGCTGCTGCACGAAAGGTATCGCCAGCACCGAGCACTACTTTTTTACCACTCTTTTTCATTTGGTAAGCTAGTTTGCCGATAGTGGTCGTTTTTCCTACACCATTCACTCCAACTACTAGCATGACATAAGGCATTTTTATATCTGCTGGAGGATTGAAATCTTCCGTATCTTTCGTATTGTTTTCTGCTAGAAGCTTAACGATTTCATCACGAAGCATTTCATTAAGCTGTCCAGTGTTGGCGTACTTATCACGAGCAACTCTTGCTTCAATACGTTCGATGATTTTGATAGTAGTATCCAAACCTACATCAGAAGCGATTAAAATACCTTCCAATTCATCTAAGACTTCGATATCTATCGTAGTCTTACCAGCGATTGCCTTACTGATCTTAGTGAAGAAGTTAGTCTTGGTTTTCTCTAATCCTTTGTCTAGCTCCTCTTCTTTTTCTTTGTTGAAGAATTTCTTAAAAAAACTCATGGTGCTCTATTGTAAGTTGATTTACAAACTTGTACGACTATTTAACCTTTAAAGGTAGTAGATGGTTGACATAGCGAATGAAAAACAAGTCATTCATTATCATTTAATAACAAAGAACTTCCTTATCACCTATTTTTACATAGTGCTTTGGTAAATCTATAAGGTTTTAAAGCTAGGTTTATCTCATGCCTTTGCTAAAGCACTACGTTACTTCACTTATAGCAAACTTCAAAAGTTGACCAAAAGTACAACTCTAATACCTACTACTAAAAACAAATAACAAAAGGCTTTTCTAATTACTAGAAAAGCCTTTTGTTATTATCTTAACCTTTAGGAAATCATTTCCCTAATAAAAAGTGAATTACTTCTTATCTGCAAAAAAAGCTTTTACACCATCTTTGTGAATGATAACTTCCTTATAAGTATATTTTCCCGTAACAGGATCTTTTACACTCTTGATCACTTTTACATGTTCTTTACCAGAACCTGCATTTGCGGCACGTTGTCCTACTCTGGAGTTCTTTGATACCTTCTTTGCCATGAGAAATGGTTTTTATAGATTACTTAATTTCCCTATGTAGGGTTTTCTTCTTCAAGATAGAATTATACTTCATTAATTCCAAACGAGAAGGAGAATTCTTACGGTTTTTCTGCGTTATATAACGAGAAGTACCTGGCATTCCTGTTGCTTTATGTTCAGTACATTCAAGTATAACCTGATTTCTGTTTCCTTTGCTTTTCTTTGCCATGATTACCAGTTAATTTTATTAGGTTCTCCTAATTCTACACCTGTATTCACTCCCTTTGCTTCTAACTTCCTCAAGTAGGCATATAATCCTAACTTATTGATGTTACGCAAAGCATGCATGGATATCTTCATCGTTACCCACTGATCTGTTTCAGCGATATAAAATCTTTTCTTCTTCAAATTCGGGAGGAAACGTCTCTTAGTCCTACGATTTGAGTGAGAAACATTGTTTCCTACTATCGGACGTTTTCCAGTAAGTTGACATACCTTAGACATGGTAGAATAATTTATTCAATCCAAAAAAATAAGTGACCTCGGCAGGATTCGAACCTGCAACCTCCTGAGCCGTAATCAGGTGCTCTATCCAGTTAAGCTACGTGGCCATGCTTTTCTATAAGCGGATGCGAAATTAAGCCTTTATTTGCGAAATAAAAAGGATTATATCAAAAAAATGATTGAAAATTTATATTACGGGCAATATTGTGCCTGTTTATAGCTGTTTTTCCAGTTCTGTGAAATATCTCCAGCTCTTTAATAGACGACTACCATACCAAGAAAACATTTCTCCATCTACTAAGACTACTTTCTTTCCTGTTACTTTTTCTAATTCCAATTGATGTTTTTCCCTAAAAGGATATGGTTCAGAAGACAAAAGTATGTATTCTGACCTGTTCTTTTTTAAATCATTCAAACTTACTGATGGATAACGTTTTAAATTTTTATACACATTTTCAAAACCAGCATGAAGCAATAAGTCATTAATAAAGGTATCTCCACCTACCGTCATATATGGTTCTTTCCAAATAAGATAACTACATTCTTTTAATACAGACTTATTAATTATCTTTTCTCGTTCTGCTTGTATTTGAGATACCATCTTTTCAGCTTCGTCGATTTTATCCAAAATCAAACCTATTCCCCTGATCATCCCCAACGCTTCATCCACATTTTTAATATTACTTATCCATATGGGACAAATATCCGCTAGTTCTTCCAAGCCTTCTTTGGTATTTTCTTCTTTATTGGCAATAATTAAATCTGGCCGTAATGCTCTGATGGCATCTGCTTTGAAATCTTTCGTTCCTCCTATCCTTGTCTTGGTCTTGAACCATTCTTGAGGATGAATGCAAAATTTTGTTATTCCTACCACTTTTTCTCCTAAACCTAAATCATACAATAGTTCCGTTTGAGAAGGGACTAAGGATATGATGCGTTTAGGAATTTTAGGGATTTTGACTGCTCTATTTAATTGATCTAGGAATATCATTGTTTATATAATGTACTGATGTTATGCAAAAGTATGAATTTAGACTAAAACTGCTTAAGTTTTAAGAACGCTTATGAAAAGACGCTAGATGAACGGAGGTTTTACTTATGGTGATTGTTTGTCCTTCTGGGATATTAAAGAAATAATTTTATAATTACATCCAATTGCGTAAGATGGGTAATATAGTATCTAATACCTTTTTTAAAACACATTTAATAACATACTCAAATGTGTAATATGAGTTTAATACATAAATATTGTACTTTTGAGTCATAAATTACTATTTTAGTAGAAATAGTATGGGTATTGGTCTTAGAATTCGATGTAGAGCCCAACTTTTCTATAAATTTCATGATTAAGATAGTTAGTATCTTGCTCATAAAAGTGGATATTCTTTTATTGTGTAATACTAGATTTAAGTAGTAGTGCAGTTCTCAATTGTAGTTTGTTTTTTGATGAAATTTTAATAATTAATTTTTTATCTCTAAATCTAAATATTTTTGAGTCTAACTATCTCCTTATCACTATTAGAACTTATATGTATAAATGAGCTGGAAAAACCTAAAATCCCTTTTTGTAGTTAATGAAAAAGGTAATAAGAAAGCTGCTGAACCAAAACAAAAGGAAGCAGCTAAGAAAAATAAAACTCCTACAAAGGGTAATACCATTGTAAGGTCTGGTGAAGTAGAGGAAGTTATCCATACTGCACCTCAGAGTACGATAGTAGAAAAGGGAGAGGTGAAGGAAGCATTTGTGGAACATTTGCTGAAAGCGATTGAAGCCAATAATATTG
>JBNMOV010000120.1:0-11453 GCA_051275765.1 Maribacter sp.
GTTATTTTTCTCCACCGTAGCTAAGGCTACGCTGTCAAAAAATGCCTCGCCATATTCCAAAATAATCTCATCAAAATATTAAACAACTTACTTTACAGTGTATTAAAGGTATTTAGACTGCAAAAATAAGAATAAATCTATGACCTCGCTTTATCTTTGCAGTTTTTTGATGAAGTGCTTTTGGTAAACTTTTTAAATTTATTAAAAGTGAGCTGACTTCATTACTAACCTTAGCTTTAGCAAACCTTGTAGGTTTACCAAAGCAAGCAGTAAATAAAATAAAACAATATTCTATGTTGGAAAAATATAATGATTTGAGCTTGGAGAAACAACAAGAATTAGAAGAGGATATTGAAAGTATAGTAGTAGAAGGATTCTTTTTGCCAAAACAACAAGAAATCGTTGCTTTTTTTGAAAAGGTACTGAGCCTAGATGAAAGTGTTCAATTAGTAAAGTATCCTGAGAAGTTGGAAGTAATAGATATGTATTATTATGCCAATTGTCCTTTAGGCTATTTAATGATTCAACCATCTGTAGAATTTTGCCATCCTAGTAATTTTATTTCTGAAACTACATTAAGTCTAGAACACTATAGTTACGAAGATATTGATGGAATAGCATTGCAGATGATGATGGCGAATAATATCGACTTAGAAGAATTCGGAGGAGAGGAAGATTTTGAATATCCATTAGATACGCTAATAGATTTGGAACGAAAGTTTTTAGTAGCATGTTGGAATGAAGCAAAAAAGAAATATCCACTTTCTAAAATTAAGGCTTTTGGAATGGCTTCTGATGGATCAGGATTTACCTTTGATATAGATAATGGAGCAAGAGTAGAAGAGAAAGAAGGAAATCCAGTGATGGAAGAATACTTAAGTAGTATAAATATCTTTCCTACAAAAGATTTACTGAGTCCATCCGTTTAGCAACTAATTTCTAATTAAACAATTCCTAATACCTAATTATGTTCATAGATACCCATGCTCATTTATATTCAGAAGAATTTGAGGTCGACAGAGAAGAGATGATTCAGCGTGCATTGGATAATGGCGTAAAAAAACTCTACTTACCTAATATAGATCGTACTACTATAGAAGGTATGCTAGCTTTGGAAGAAAAATATGAAGGAAAATGTTTTCCTATGATGGGTTTGCATCCTTGTTATGTAAAAGAAAATTACAAAGAGGAACTAAATATAGTTCGAGAATGGTTGGATAAGCGTTCTTTTTGTGCGATTGGCGAGATAGGCATAGATTTATATTGGGACAAAACATTCATTGAAGAGCAGAAAGAAGCATTTAGAATACAAATTAATTGGGCAAAGGAATTTAAACGTCCAATAGTGATTCATGCTAGGAATAGTATGGATGAAATCATGGAGATAGTAGAAGAAGAGAATGATGATAATCTAACAGGTATCTTTCATTGTTTTTCTGGAGATGAGAATCATGCTAAAAGAGTATTGGAATTAGGAGGGTTTTATTTAGGTGTGGGAGGCGTAGTTACCTTCAAGAATTCAGGTAAGACATTAAGGACTGTTTTGGAGCAGGTGGATATGGAAAATATCGTCTTAGAAACGGATGCACCTTACCTAAGTCCTGTCCCATATCGAGGAAAAAGAAACGAAAGTAGTTATATTCCACTCGTCGCAGAGCGATTATCTGCCCTAAAAGGGCTCACAATCGACGAAGTTGGCACTATTACTACAAATAATGCAGAAAAACTTTTTATGCCTTTTGTATAATTGATTAAAAAATCTAATTTTACCGCTGTACCCATTACTATCTTATTTAATTTAAGAAATTTCAAATGGGTATATGCTTGAAAGAAGGCATATTTACAACAACGGAGAGGTGACAGAGTGGCCGATCGTGCTAGCTTGGAAAGCTAGTGTACTCGCAAGGGTACCGAGGGTTCGAATCCCTCCTTCTCCGCTTTTATTCTGAGTTACTAAACGTTATTCCAAAAAGACTTTTTAACAAGATAAAGTCCTATTGAAATAAAGTTTTTTATCAGATTTATTCTAATTAAACAGACACTAGCATAATTATCATAAGACTGTTTTTAGATATATTTGATAATAATAATTTGTAACATTTTGTAATGTTTAGAATCTAATTCGTATCATTGCTTATGAATCAAATGTTATTTAAATGATTCAGAATAATATTGCAACATATTTTAGCTTAAATCTGAAACGAAAAATCTCGTCATCATGCGTAAGTATTTGGTACCTTCCCTTGTAATGGGACTCGTAACGTTCGTAACTAACACCAGCCTAGCAGCTGATTCTTCTTTCCAAGTATTGAAAGAAAAATTTATTGAAGGTGGTTGGTTGTTCATGAGTATTGTATTAGTAGCTCTTATCCTAGGGTTAGCATTCTCACTAGAACGTATTATCACACTGAACATCGCTTCAGCAAACACAGAAAAATTATTAGGTCAAATTGATGATAACCTTAAAAGAGGTGATGTCAATGGAGCTATGGAAGTATGTAAGTCTACACAAGGACCTACTGCAAGTGTACTTTATGAAGGTCTGAAAAGATCAGACGAAGGTGCAGAAGGCGTAGAAAAAGCTATCGTATCTTACGGAGCTGTTCAAATGGGACTATTGGAAAAAGGATTGATTTGGATTTCATTATTCATATCTATCGCACCAATGTTAGGTTTCATGGGTACAGTAATTGGTATGATTGGAGCTTTTGATGCTATTGAAGCAGCAGGTGAGATTCGTCCATCAGATGTAGCCGGTGGTATTAAGGTAGCACTTTTGACTACAGTATTCGGTTTGATTGCAGCCATTATTCTTCAAATCTTTTATAATTACATCGTATCTAAGATAGATGGTATTGTAACTGGAATGGAAGAAGCTTCTATCAGTTTGGTTGACTTATTGGTAGCCAATAACATCTTTAAGAAATAAATCATCGTAGAAATATATATAAGACTGGCTTAATAAGCCAGTCTTTATTCTACCGATTATTTTTTAAACCATTAAAATTTAGCCAATCATGTATAGTTTTCTATCCAGATACGGTCAACTTATAGCCTTAGGCTTAGGTGCATTTATCACTATCATTTTCTTTGCCATCATAGGAGCTAGTGGTTCTACATTCAGCGATTTAGCTGATCAAGATTTACCACTAAGACAATATAATGCTGAATTGAGCAAGTTTAGTATGTTCAATTTTGGTATCGTAGCTACAGGTTTGTTAATACTTGTCTGTGCTGCTGCTACCCTTGTTTTTGGGGTGTTGAATATTGTTACCGACTTTAAATCATATAAGAAAGTACTTATTGGTGCAGGTGTGCTTCTTGCTATTTTTATTGCTTTATATTTTGTTTCTAGCTCTTCAGGAGATTCAGATTCAGTATTGGCAGTAATAGATAAGATGAATAAAAAGAGTTTTGACGATCTTGGTAATCCAACAATCAATACAGTGACAGCTGGAAGAAGTAGTTATATTTCTGCTAGTATAATCACTACTGCTATTCTAGGACTTCTTGCTCTTATCAGTATGGTAGCATTTGAAGTTTGGAATTTATTCCGTTAATTTAACCATTCTAAAATTCTATAGAATATGTTACGTAGAAATAAAAAAGAACGGGCTTCAACGGAAATTAATGCAGGTTCTATGGCGGATATCGCCTTCTTACTATTGATTTTCTTTTTGGTAACAACTACCATCAATTCTGAGAAAGGTATCCCTATTAAGTTGCCACCATGGTCTGACGAAGAAGTGGATCCTACTCAGTTGAATACTCGTAATGTCTTTTCTGTATTGGTTAACCTCAACAACGAATTGTTGGTAAGAGGAGAGCCAATGGATATCAAGACGCTTAGAGAAAATGCTAAGGAATTTATCCTAAACCCATATGCTAGAGCAGATTTAGCAGAAACGCCAAGGAAAGCCATCGTTTCATTAAAGAACGATAGAGGAACATCATACGAAACCTATCTTCAAGTTTATAATGAGCTAAAAGGTGCTTATAATGAACTTTGGGAAGAAGCATCCCAAAAGAAGTATAATGTTTCTTATAGTGCGCTTCCTAAAGCAGGTAGGCAAGATATCCAAAAAGGTATTCCTTTAGTTATATCCGAGGCGGAGCCTGTGGATGTAGCAGGAGGTAATTAATAAACTGTCTAATATTTAATTATTATGTCAAAGTTTAAAAAGAAAAGAGGTTCTTCTAGTCCTGCGATTAGTACAGCATCTTTACCGGATATTGTTTTCATGTTATTGTTCTTCTTTATGGTAGTAACGGTAATCAGAGAAAATGAATTGAAAGTAGATGTTACTGTACCAAGAGCAGATCAGTTGCGTAAGCTAGAGGATAAGAGTTTGACTACATATATGTTTATTGGTAAGCCAATACCACAGTACCAAGAACAATATGGAGATGCTCCACAGCTTCAATTGAATGATAAATTTGCTCCTATGAATCAAATTCCATTCTTCTTAGAAGAAAAGAAATTGAAAATAGTAGAGAGTATGAGAGATAGAATGATTGCTTCTTTGCGTGTAGATAATGAAGTAACTATGGGTTTTGTTACAGACGTGAAAACAGAATTACGTAAGGCAGGACAGCTTAAGGTTAATTATGCTGCAACGCTAGGAGATGTAGGAGAGTAATATCAACTCTTTTAATTGAATAAAAGGTCAACATCTAATAAGATGTTGACCTTTTTTGATATACGTTTGGTAAAACTACAAGGTTTGCTAAACATAAGGTTCGTAGAAAAGCAAAAATCATCGTTTATTCTCTGACCTACGTTTAGCAAAATTTATAAGTTTACCAAACATTAGATTTTAAAATTAAACCAATGAAACTACCAAAAGGATTTAGCTATGAAAAAGGTCTAAATAAGGATGCAGAAGCCATTAAGAATGTAATTTTTACTACATTAATAGAATATGGATTACCTATAGATCCTAATGCCACTGATTCAGATCTAGATCAACCAGAAGATTTTTATAAAGATGGTTTTTTTGGCGTAATCAAAAATGAAGCAGGGGAAATAGTAGGTACTTTCGGATTATTAGAATACCAGAAAGGCATAGTAGAAATTCGTAAAATGTATCTCTTAAAGGCATGCAGAGGAAAGGGAATAGGAAAATTTATGATGAATTTTCTAATGGAGAAAGCTAAAGAAATGACTTATGAAAAAGTAATGCTAGAAACGGCTACTGCATTAAAAGAGGCTATTGTAATGTATGAGAAATATGGTTTTGAACTGAAAAAAGAAGCTCCACACACCAATCGATGCGATCGAATGTATTTTAAGGATTTATAGATAAAATCAATGATAAAGAAAAAAGGTCGCTTATATGCTATCTTAACTATGTATTATTTTATAATTTTATAGGAGTAAGATTTAGGCTTACATTACTAAGTAACTTTTATTTTTAGAAAACCCTTCTAATCTCCCCGAAGGAGAAGTTAGGAAGAGTTAGAGAGTAAGTGAAACGAATTCAATAACCTGAGTCATTATGCTTGTTCTTTTTCCTTCTAAAAAACACAAAAAATAGTTCCGTAGCTACGGCTATGCAACGATTTTTTGAATTCTTTAGAAGAAAAAATCACTACCCATTCTGGCTCAATTTATTAAATACGTTTCACTAAGGCAATTAATAATGTACATAAAATGACACATGATTTTTTCCTTTTGATAATTTATAAAGAAGTCAAAAGGAAAGAGAATAAGTCAAATGCGTATATTATTATCCTATTCCAATAAATCCATTAACCATATTAATTATGCAATCCCGTCAATCGATAATTTTCGTACTTATACTTTTCTTTAGCTTTCATCTTTCTGCACAGTCTGTAGGAGAAAGATTGGATGTAGCTATTAATAAAATAGATGGAACGCCCTATCTACATTTAGGTGTAGGAGGAATGAATAATCCCCAATTTTCTGAGATAGATTTCAATAATGATGGTATCATGGATTTATTCGTCTTCGATAAGACAGGCGATGTCATTCTGACTTTTCTCAATGATGGTATTCCTAATGAAGTTAGCTATCAATTTGCTCCAGAATATATCGATGCTTTTCCTGCCACAGTTAAGGAATGGGCATTATTGAAGGATTATGATGGTGATGGACTGATGGATATATTTTGTTATTCATCCTCTCCAGGTATAGCAGGAATAGATCTTTATAAGGGAAGTTATGAAGAGGATCAATTGAGCTTTGATTTAGTGATCAATTATCATAATGATTTCAACTTACTCAGTTTTCCAAGCTTTAGTGGTTTGGAGTTGGAAGTATATGTGAGTAGGGATGATTTACCTAGTATAATTGATGTCGATTTAGATGGAGATATAGATATATTGACCTTTAGCCAAGCAGGTAATAAGATGGAATGGTACAAGAATCTATCTGTAGAAATGGGCTATGGAAGAGATAGCTTATATTTTGAATTTGAAGATGATTGTTGGGGATTATTCGTAGAAAGTGGTACTTCATCTACGATAGATATTAGTACGAATGCGAATCAATGTGCAGATCTAAATATGTTTTTGACCAACAACTCTGTACACGTAGGATCTACTTCTGTATGCTGGGATAATGATGGCGATGGCGATATGGAAATGATCGTTGGTGATGTGACGACTAATTCATTGAGTTATCTGAATAGTAGTACAGTCAACGATGATGAAACACCTTGGCTGGATATTCTTCAAGAGAATTTTCCTAATTATGATACTCCTGCTAAGATTCCGTTGTTCCCTGCACCATTCATACTGGATGTCAATAATGACGGAAAGAAAGATTTTTTAGCTGCTCCTAATGATGTAGGTGCATCTCTTAACCAAAATGTAGCATGGAGATATGAAAATTATTCCACTTCTGGCGAAGGTCTGTTTAATTTCAGACAAGATGATTTTTTAGTAGGTGATTGTGTGGATTTAGGACAAGGTAGTAAACCAGCATTTTTTGATTACAATGCAGATGGATTGATGGATATAGTAGTAGGAACAGATGGCTTTTTTACTGAGTTAGCAGAATTTGACACTCGTTTAGTGTTATTTGAAAATATAGGTACTGCTATTGCTCCTTCTTATCAGATAGTAGATGAAGATTGGTTAGGTTTTAGTCAATATTTGGATAGGAATCTTGCACCAGCATTTGGTGATTTGGATGGCGATGGCGATATAGATCTATTGGTAGGAGAAAATGATGGTAGCTTATTCTATGCAGAAAATACAGGAGGAACTGGCGTTCCTGAATTCAATCAGATTGTACCTTCTTATCTGAATATAGAAGGAGGTCAGAAATGTGTACCATCTATTGCAGATTTGGATAATGATGGTTTGACAGATATTATTACAGGTATCAAACAAGGAAGATTGAGCTTTTTTAAAAACATAGGAACTGTAGGAAATCCTAATTTTAATCCAGATCGTAGTGAATCTCCAAATATAGATGGAGTAGGGGCAGTAGATATCAGACTATATTCTTTTGGTACAGCAGATACACGAGGTTATGCAGCTCCAAAGGTATTTTATGTAGATGGTACAGAACCACATTTTATTACAGGTAGTTATTTCAATAAAATGTTTGTACATAGTGGTATTACTGGGAATTTGGAATCAACATTTACAGTAGATACTGAAAATTATGGCGACATCTACGAAGGACAAGAAACTGCTCCAGATATGGCAGATATTGATAATGATGGCTATTATGAGATGGTGGTAGGTAATTTCAGAGGAGGATTGGCCTTCTATGAAACGGATTATATTTCAGATATGTCTATAGATGTGGAAGAAACCTTATCAGCTACATTAAATTATGATATCATACCTAACCCGATTAGAGATCAAGTTACTTTTCAGTATGATAATGTAGACGCAGATGTAGAAATTGGATTGATGGATACTACTGGCCGTTGGCTGAAAAACATGAAAAAAGGTAGGACTATCCAAATGGATAACCTACCTCAAGGTGTTTATATCTTAATGATAAATATAGATAGTCACCAGATTTTAGAAAAAGTGGTGAAGTATTAATCTAGTATTCGAACGATAGTCCTCAGGCTTTAGTCTAATTCTGTGGCCTGAGGACTGTCGTTTCTAATTACTTAAATTTCCCATTCTTAACGATAGGAAGAACACCATTATCCAATGGTATTTCTTCACCATTATGTAAAAGGACGATTCTCACTTCGTAATTTTCAGATAGCTTCTTCTGCATATTACAGAAAGTCAATTCTATGGTATTTCCATCAAACTGGAAAGGAATACCTCTTTCACTAGAATTAGAAAATTGAGGATTTTGCTCGATATAAGCTAATGGTACATTATTTTCCGTATCATATATCTTTAAGGCAAAACTCCTGTCTAGTAAAGTCCTATGATTAGGGTTTTGTAAGGAGAATTTGAAATAAGTGTATTGCCATCCACTCATGTTTTTCCTCATTCTATGGATCTTTCGACCACTCTTGAATTTCCTTCCACTTATTTCAGTAAAAGTAACACGAGTATTAGTAACAATATCTGTAACTGTACTCATGTTATTGACATGCCTTCGATAACCTTCTATCGTTTTTTGAGAAACAGCTTTAGCGGCATATTGATCCTGTTTTTTCTTTTCAGTAATTTCTATATCCTTCTTAAGCTTCGCCTTTTCCTTTTCCAATTTCTTTAATGCAGCCTTATTTAGTTTGGATTTTTTATAGAGAATAGCAATCTTGTTCTTTAGATCGTAGTATTCGATTTTCTGCTTCTTCAATTTGTCCTTTAAGCCAGCGATGACTTTATCCTTTTCTTTGAGTTGCAATTCAAGATTGTAGATCTGCTTATTCAGTATGATAATACTGTCTTTATATACTTTATTCAGCTCATTGAGCTGGCTGACTTTTTCGAATTCCTCGTCCAAAGAAAGATTGAGTTTAGCTATCTCTACATCTTTAGCTGCGAGTACTTGTTTGTGTTCATTAATTCTATTCCCTTGTGTGACAAAGACAACTCCTATACTTAAAATAAGAAAAGCTCCCACTACTACTGTAATGCTTTTTGATTTCATTTTTGACTATTTTTAGTTCCGTTCATTTAATTTATAATACTCTGTTTTATTTGGGTTTGGGTAGTCCCAAGAGTTTGCTAATGTTGATTCAATGCTAAAGTGTCCTTTATTTATAGCCTGTCACTTATACAGCAAAATAAATGCCAGTATGTTATTTTTTTAAATATGTTAAAGACTTCCTGAATAAAATTCCATATTTTGCAATAAAATTAGAAATATATAGAATTTATCTAGTGATTTGTTTAAAATAGTAATTGATAAGAATTACTATAAGTACTTGATTTTTAAGACGAAGCTTATTTTAAGTTTCGTATCTGTAGCTACGGGACGAAAAATAGCTGAAGCCTACTTGCCTATAAGTATATATTAGGAAATAAAAGGCTTGCAAACAAATTATTAAATCATTATAAAAGAACTTCAGTGTTTAAAAAGAGTTTATACTTTGTAATTTAGTATAAATTATACTAAATACACCTATGAACACATTATAAATTAATTAATGTGTTAAGTTTTACCATGTTTATTTTAGTATTTTCTGGAAAAAAACATGTCACAATATATATTTCAACATAAAATGATACGTAAAAAGATAGAAAGATTAAGACAGACAATGGAAGCCAAAGGCATCAGTGCTTATATTATTCCTAGCAGCGATCCACATCAGAGCGAGTATGTTGCAGATTATTGGAAAGGGAGAGAATGGATTTCTGGATTTACTGGTTCTGCAGGTACAGTAGTCGTGACTTTGGAGAAGGCAGGACTATGGACAGATTCTAGATATTTCCTCCAAGGAGTAGAACAATTAGAAGGTACAGGCATAGATTTGATGAAGCAAGGAGAACCTGAGACACCTTCCATTTCAGATTGGTTGGCTGGTGTATTACAGCCTGGCGATTTAGTGGCTTGTGATGGTAATAATTTTTCCGTAGCACATATCAGGAGATTGGTAAGAGAAATGGAAACATCCTTGCTAGGCTTGGATTATAAAAAGGACTTGTTTACAGAAGTTTGGGAGGATAGACCAACCTTGCCTAAAGGAGAAGTATTCGAGCATCTAGTGAAATTCGCAGGAAAGAACAGACAACAGAAAATAGCTGAAGTACAAGAACAAATGACTGCATCAGATGGTCATTTGATCACCACTTTAGACGATATAGCATGGCTACTCAATTTGAGAGGACATGATGTAGAATGTAATCCTGTGGCGATATCCTACTGCGTAGTAGAAAAAGAAAGAGTTTGCCTATTCATAGATGAAACTAAAATAAAGGATAGTCTAAAAAAGGAGCTCAAAGAAGATGCTATCCAATTATTACCTTATGATGGCATTCGTCATTTCTTATTAGAACTACCAGAAGGCTACACTATTCTATTGAATGCGAATACTACGAATGCCAATTTGTATGATGCCATTTCAGATCATTGCTACATAGAAGAAGGAAATACTATTCCTACTACATTAAAAGCCATCAAAAACAAAACAGAAGTTAAACATATCAAGGATGCGATGGCAAAAGATGCAGTTGCATTATTGAAACTATTCAGATGGTTGGAAGATGAATTACTTACTAGAGAAATATCAGAAGTAGAAGTATCTGACCAGTTGGTCGACTTTAGAAAAGAAGGTGCAGATTACTATGGAGAAAGTTTTCCAGCTATAGTAGGTTACAAAGGAAATGGTGCGATCGTACATTACAGACCTATGCCAGAAAAGTGTGCATTTTTGAAAAATGAAGGAATACTCCTTTTAGATTCTGGAGGACAATATCATAATGGAACAACAGATATTACTCGTACAGTTGCATTAGGTGGAAAAGCGACAGCTAAGGAAAAGGAACATTTCACTTTAGTTCTTAAAGGACACATTGCTTTAGCAATACAACATTTTCCTGTAGGAACAACAGGAATGCAATTAGATACGCTTACTCGCCAGTATCTTTGGAAACAAAATCTGAATTTTGGACATGGGACAGGGCATGGTGTAGGATTTTTCTTGAATGTACATGAAGGACCACAAGGTATAGGACCACATCCACAAGGCAGATATTTGGAAAGTTTCAAAGAAGGAATGTTTACTTCCAATGAACCAGGATTATATCTGACAGACGAATATGGTATTCGTATCGAAAATCTAGTTTTGGCAGTAGATGCTGGAGAAAATGGCTTTGGTCAGTTCCTTAAATTCGATACATTGACCTTATTCCCAATAGATCTGAACTTAGTAGACAGAACGATGCTCAACTACGAAGAGAAAAAATGGCTCAACGATTACCACCAAGAAGTATTGGTAAAGGTATCGCCATTATTGGAAAACGAGGAGGATGTGAATTGGTTAAAAGCAAAGTGTAGGATGATATAGTTTATTTAGGTACTAGATATTAGACCGCTTCGCTTCTAGACGCTAGATTAT
>JBNMOV010000121.1:0-11325 GCA_051275765.1 Maribacter sp.
GACGCATTAGATAACGCTACGGTTTCTTTACTTCAGAATGGAAAGTCTCCATCAAGAATAGTAAATGAGCTAGATAATAGAGGTAGTCATTTCTACTTAGCTTTGTACTGGGCAAAAGAGTTGTCAAGTCAAACAGCTGATGCTGAATTACAAGCTATATTTGCTCCAATAGCGGAATCGTTACTTAGCAACGAAGCAAAAATTGTAGAGGAGTTAAATGCTGTGCAAGGAGAAGCTATGGACATCGAAGGTTACTATTCTCCTAGCCCATCAAAAGCTACAGAGTCTATGAGACCAAGTGGTACGTTGAACGCTATTATAGACGCGATCTAAGATGAATATGTAATTAAAATTTGTGAACAAAAAAGGCGTAGTTATAAACTACGCCTTTTTTCAATGATTTTCACTTTTAATTTCATTGCTTACCTAACTATATTTCTTTTACTTTCTTTAGTTTTTGCTCAAACAGTATACAGTTTTAAACGGATTTTAAGCACTTTTTGAACTAAAATCCATAAGGTCAATCCTACTAAGAAGTTAAATGTTATCTACTTTTATTATGTTCAATATTAGGGTAGTTATTTGATTACCAGTTTTTTATACTTGTCTATAATGAAGTTTCTACGAGCCCGACATTATGCAGTTTAGTGGAGACGGTGCTTGAAATCCGTTTAAAACAAAATACTGTTTGAGCATAAAACTGGCGATTACAAAAATGTTGTAGTTATAATTACAGATGAAATTAAGTGAAACGTATTTAATAAATTGAGCCAGAATGGGTAGTGATTTTTTCTTTTAAAGAATTCAAAAAATCGTTGCATAGCCGTAGCTATGGCGAGTATTTTTAACGACGTAATCGCTCAAATCCTTGGAATTATATGGGACATTTATGATTCAAATTGGAATAAAATGTTAGTTGAAATATAAAAATGCTCCATCTTATCATAAGATGGAGCATTTTTATTCATATGTTAAAATTAGAAATATTCTATTCTTTCACCATCTTCAAACTATACCTTTTTTGATTAACGGTATAAGAAACGATATACAATCCACTAGGTAAATCTGTTAACTGATTAATAGTGATTCGATCATCTGTCGCAGCTTGTAAATCAGCTTTAACAAGTCTGCCATCCATAGAATAAATCTGTAGAGGAATCAACTGTTCTGTATTCTCATTCAAGACGATATTCAATTCATCTTTTACAGGATTAGGAAAATAAATTTGATCAGTATTTTCAATCGAAGTAGTAGAAACCGTTCCTTCTTGATAAACTCTTACGTAATCAATATCCATCGCACTTTCTGTAAAATTAGTAGCGATACTGTTTTGGATAGCCGTATTGAGAATGATATATTGTTCATCATCAAAAGGCCAAGTACTCGCATCTTTTACTTCTGGATTATACGTAAAATGAGGAATGCCATCTACACTAAATCTCAGCATTTCAGCAGACCATACCAAGGTATAAATATGATATTCATTGGAAGCAGTAGGTATATTTTGTCCACCATGATTTATGGTAGCTCCAGAACTCGAAGGTGTATGTGTAGCACTTTGGACATAATTCTGATTACCTCCCCAATGTTCCATGATATCTATTTCCCCACAAGCTGGCCAAGGAGTGGTATCAAAACCTTGATTATCCCAATAAGCTCCGTCCTCATCAATATTTTTTCCAAGCATCCAGATGGCAGGCCAAGTACCCACACCTGTTGGTAATTTAGCTCGAACTTCTACTTTTCCATACTGGAATGCAAATTTGGAATTCAGTCTAGCTGAAGTATATTCCTTAGTATAGCCTTGGTCTGTAAAAACTTCCTTTTTAGCGACAAGTTTCAGACTACCATTGTCAACATAAGTATTCTCTATTCTATCTGTATAATGTTGAATTTCGCCATTATACCAATTTCCTCCAAGTGGTAATTGTGTTTGATGAAACCATTTGGAACCATCTATCGCTCCATTTCCGTCAAACTCATCAGCCCAAACCAAATTATCGAAAATAGGGTCAGAAGAATTTGGCGTACTTAGATAAAAATCTACATCATCAATATATGCAAGAACCAAATCATTATTATCCTCACCATTGATTTGAATAACAACTCTATTGAAATCCGTACGTAATGTAGGTGCAGGAGAATCACCATTCAAATTGGTATAATTATCAGTGAGGAAATTAAACGTAATTGTCTGCCATTGGTTGAGAGCGATAGGTTTGATGATTTCGCTTTGTGTAGACCAAGGTTCATTCAAATTACCATCTTGTAATTTTAAGGAAACTTTGTTGTCTTGTCCTCCAGTCAATTCACTGGATGGAACATAAATCTTGATGGAAAAAGTATTCTTTGTAGATAAGTCTAAATTAATACCAGAGGTGAATTGTACATTGGCATATTGTCCACTAATATCATTGTATTCCAAGACTGTTGCAGAGGTGTTGATTCCTTGTTGGTAAGGATTGTTGAAATTGGTATTTATTTGGCAATCATCCCCAAACCAAGTAGTGATAGTTCCATTGCCTTCAAAGTCATCTTGAATCGTTTGAGCTGTACTAATAATAGAACTACAAAATAAGAAGATAAATAATATTAAGTAATGCTGCATAATTTATTTATTTTTTAATTTATGAAATAACAAATTAAAATGGCTATATGTTTAGGACAGTAGCAGAATGATTAATAAAATTATTTGGATAAAAGTATTTATTAAATTAGTCTTAAAATTACATAAAAAATAATGCAGCGGTATTGTTCTTAAAATAAATTTATTGAAAAATGAAATAGTATCGTAGATAAAAGATCAGAAAAAATCTTGTCGCAAAGTATATTTTCGAAATGTCTACTGCGCAAATAAAATTGATTAAGACCAATTAATTCTCCTTATATTTATATGGTAGCCAATCTATTGGGCATCATATTTTTTACAAATGAAAAACTTAATCAGCTTATGAAACTGCAATTAATCTTTATCTTATGTTTAGCTTTTTCTTTTTCTGCCTGTGCATTACTCACACAACAACCCAAAAGTCAAATCATTAATAATATCAATACTTGGTATGATAGCCATCCAGAAAAATATTCCTTAATAATAAAAGGAAAAACGGCTTCTGCCAAAGTAAGCAGATATCATCCTGATCGGACAGATGAAAAAAATGATCTTATTAAAATTTCGTATAAAGGAATGAAAGTTATACTGAAATTTACAAAGCCACTAGATGAAATATCAACAGATAAAGATAGTCTCCAAAAATATATTAGTTATCTATCATTAACTAATATTTATAATGAAATACCTTCCAAAGGTTGGGATGTTTATCCTGAAACACCACAAAGTTCGCTACGTGGAAAGGGTGTTGAATTTACTTCTGGCGGAGATTCTATAAGCTTAAATATTAATTGGTCGATCTACACAGTCATGGGTTACAAAAACACTAAAATCTGTACAAAAGAAAGATCTATTTCAGATAGTTCAATTAGTGAAAAATGCTATGTTGCTGTCAATAAAAGAATTCCATTGGAAATTTTAATCACTGGATTGGTCATAGAACCATATTAAGAATTTGTTAAAAAATCAATTATATGAAAAAGTCAATCACCTATTTAATAACTATAGTATTCATATCATTAATAGTTAGGGATGGCGAATAAATAATTGTCTGGAATTGATAAGATATTTTTGTGCTGGGCAAGGCGGTAAAAGCCGCGTTACGCCTTAGCGTAATAAGGTTTTTGCCAACGCAGTATAGTGCAAAAAGATGAAGTCAAAACGGACAGTTATTTATTCGCCATCCCTTAGTTGCCAATCTATTCCAAAGGGATCGGTAGCAGTTTCATCATTTGAACTGGAAAAATATCTAGTGTGCTAACTCATAAGTTAAGGTATGTTAAGTACACTGTAAAGTAAGTTGTTTAATATTTTGATGAGATTATTTTGGAATATGGCGAGGCATTTTTTGACAGCGTAGCCTTAGTTACGGTGGAGAAAAATAACGATGTCCAAATTTCAAAAGAAGCCATCAAAAGTTAAGATTACTTACTTTACAGTGTACTAAGCTGCCGTAATTATTAGTTTTTGTTAGGCACAAAAAACGGAGTTACGCCCTAGCGTAATGAGTATTTTTGGAACGACACAGAAGCTGATAAGTACAAATCTTGGGCATATCGGAATTTATGAGTTGGTCCACTAGATTAAGCAACTTTAGGAATACTAAAATAAAAAGTACTTCCATCTCCCATTTTACTATCTACCCATATTTCACCACTAAAGGAATCAACAATTTTTTTACTGATAGATAAACCTAAACCTGTTCCTTCATAAACTGAACGATTATGTAATCGCTTAAACATTTCGAATATTCTAGGATAATATTCCTCATCTATTCCTATTCCATTATCTTTTATCGAAAATATATATTTATTAGTTTCTATTTTACAACCTATATTTATTTCAGCTTGTTTTGTTTCATTATATTTAATGCCATTTTCAATTAAATTCTTGAATAATAAATGCATATTAGTCGATTGACTATTAATAATCGGTAATTGATTATTAATATTAATTTTAACAGATTTGTCTAAGTGCCTGCTGATTAAAGAATCTTTAATATCATTGACAATAAGATTTAAATCCACTTCTTCATCAGGATTATCTTGCTCTGATAGTCGAGCATATTTTAATACATCCTGAATGAGCTGATACATCTGATCGGTACTCTTCATGATAAAATCCATGTATTCCAACTGAGGAGAACCCGCCTTGAAATCAACAGACCTTTTGAGTAATTGGACAAAACTAGAAATATTCCTTAATGGTTCTTTTAAATCATGTGAAGTGATATAAGCAAATCGCTCCAATTCCGCATTCGATTTTCTTAGTTTATCATTAGAGACAGATAATTCTTCCGTCTGTTCATTCACCATCTTTATCAATAGAGCATTGCTGCTAGATTTGGTACGATATGCTTTTACTGCCATCAAACTCATTATTGCTAATAAACCCATGATGACTAATAATGAAATAATCAGGATGATTTGTATTTTTATCGTTGCGTCCTTTTCTTTCTGTTCAGCTTTCAATAGGGTATTTTCAGCATCCTTTTTTTTATTCTCATAAGTTTCCTCTAGTTCGTCCATGTGCTTCAGCTTATCCAGTGTGAATAAACTATCTGTCAATTGATAATATTTAGTATTATAATTTATAGCTTCTTTATAATTTCCTTCTGCATAATATATTTTATATAATACATCGTAAGCGAGGATTTTCACATTGGTCGATTCGTATTCCTTAGCGATATCCAAACCAATTAAAGCATTTTTTTTAGCATTCTCATACTCCCCAAATTTTTGATAAATATCAGAGAGATAGATGTAATGGCTAGCTTGTAGGACATTATCTTTAGCTTTGCCAGAGAATTGTATGGCTTCTTTTGAATATTGGATTGCCTTTACCTTATTCTGCCTATCTGTTTCTATATGAGCAAGCTGAGATTTGACGCTAGACATCGTTTGGAAATCATCTATGCTTTCCGCAATTTCATAAGAAGAGGCATAATATTGAATAGCAGTGTCTATATTTTCCTTTGCTAATTCTAATTCCGCCATGTTATAATAAGCCCCTGATTTTATAAACGGGTCATCAGACTTTTTCCCAATCTCTATGGCTTTGAGGAGGTATCTCTCTGCTGTCTTTAGGTTTCCCATCTCAAAATGAAGCATTCCTATATTCTCATAGGTAAAAGAAATGGTAGCGGTATCTGCTGTCGTAGAACAATCCAATGATTTTTGGTAAAATTCCAAGCATTCCTTGTATCGACTTTCTTCATACATACAATTGCCTAGATTATTGCTGGCTTTTGCAATAATCGCACAATCATCCAACTCCTTGCCGATCTCTAATGATTGGCGATAAACAAGGATAGCTTTATTTGTATGACCTAAACTATAATAACCATTTCCTATCAGATTCAAAGCCGTAGCTATACCTAATTGGTATTCTAGTTGTTTGGCAAGTTCCAAAGCATCCTCGGCATATTTTAGTACTTTTTCATAATCCACTCCACTATACAAAGAACTTAATTCGTTCAATACCTTAACCCTAAAGGTATCTTGATCTAGAGATTCAAGATTCTCTAAAAGAGGAGTTATTTTGGCGGATTGGGATTGGATTTCTAAGAAAGGGTTAAGACTAAGGAGAATAGTGAATAGTGCACATTTAATCGAAGCAGAAATGGGTCTACTTATGACTAAATTCTTATACATAATATAATATTTTTTATGTTTTGTAGATTATCTTCTATAATCCTAAAGATTATAGGTATTTTAAATAACTCCAATATTTTTAATGCTGAAAGGGGGGAGTATCATAGAGTGCATCTTTATATTCTACGAGGATATATTTAATTTGTTTCAATAAGAAATAATTATGATTTTTTTAAATAACATTTACGTGTGAATTAGTAAAAAAAATGATTTTTTGTAGCTGTAAAAATGAAATAGTAGGCGACGAAATCAAAGGTTATGAATGGTCACTGGATAGGATATGTTGGTTCTAAAGACACAAGTGTCAGGGGTAAAATAATGCGTCCTAGCGAAGACTTAGGCAATGATGTTAGAATGGAATCCCTCTTGTTGGATTTGAATAGTAGGAATTGTTTCGATTTTGAATACCAGTCTAAAGAGAGGGGTGAATTAAAGATTAATACTACTAAAGATCACCTTGCTTATCGATATTTTATGATGATTTTTAAAAATGGACAATGGTAAGAAGGTTTACATCCTAATATTTACTGCGATACCTATTTTGGAAGCCAATTCTTTATTCACTAAAAATGCGGCATAAGTAGGATTATCAGCACACAGACGACAAATTGTATTTGACGTTGATATTCCACTTTATCCAATTTGGATACCTTGTCTATAACGATTTGTTCTAGTTCTCGCTTTTTTATACTTCCAGATTTTTCATATCCCTAGCTTTTTCCACTTCAGCATTAGCCAACGAACGATTTTGTCTGCCTCAGCTTCTGCCTTTATCGCCTGTACTTTACTTTCTACTTTAGCTTCTGCTATTTGTACTTCACTGTTTGCTTTGGCTTGTTCTTTTGCTGCTTTGGATTTTTCGATCTTTACAATACTTTGCTGACGGATTTTTTCTAATTCTTGTTCCTTCAATCCAGCTGCTTCCTTACCTCCAATATATTTACTAGGAAAAATGACATCTGCGATAATTACATCTTTAATAATAATTCTATTTTCTACCAATCTAGTTTTTAGAACAGATTGAATGCGATCAATAAATTCATCACGTTCTGCTGAAAAAACGGAATCGACGCTAGAAAATTTATTTGCTTCTTGCTTCACTAATTCTAAAGAACGAGGAATTAGAATCTGAGAATTAAATGTATCCGCAGTAGCGAATTGTCGATAAAAAACACCTCTGTCTTCCACCGCCCAACGCAAAGTTACACTCAATCCTAATGGAACGCCATCGCCTAGTGTACTAACTCATAAGTACAAATCTTGGGCATATCGGAATTTATGAGTTAGTCCACTAGTCGTACATTTTCTAATAAATTTCTGTGAACCTCAGTTTCAGATAATAGTCGATTTTTGGAGCAAGAAAACTACAAGGCTAATACGCCAATTAAAATAAAATAAAAAATAATTTCTTTCTAGTCATGAGGATGAATTTTAAAAAGTAAATAAAATGATTAATTAATATTCATTAAAATTACATCATGAAAGCTACCTCTTTATAGTATATGGTTATTCATATATGTTGCTGTACTATTCGTAGGGTTTTTAAAATTATTCGAAAATAAATAAATACTTTAATTGCCTGCTCCTTTAATTAAATCTCCCCTTTTTCCGATAATAAAATCGCAACAGGTTTTGTCTTTTCAAATTGAGAACAAATAATAATAATGACAACAGTAATCGGAACACTCAAAACCATGCCTGTAATTCCCCAAATAAAACCCCAAAGAGAAAGAGCAATAATTGTAACTAATGGACTGATATTCATAGAACTACCCATTAATCTAGGTTCTAGGATATTTCCTACGATTAATTGAATGATTCCTACAAAAACTAAGATTAAAATAAATGGAGTAAATTCCCCAAATTGCAATAAAGAAAAAACAGCAGGAAACATAGTACCAATAAGTGAACCAATAGTAGGAATGAAATTCAGGATAAAAATAAGGAATGCCCAAAAAGCAGGAGCATCTACGCCTATAATTAATAAGACAATATAACTCAGTACGCCTGTAATTAAACTGAGGAATGATTTTAATCCAAAATAATTAGAAATAGATACTTCTATCTTTTCCATTATTCGTCGATTTTTTTCAAATTGTTCTGGATTAGAAGATAGTACTTTTATTTTAGGAGTGAAATTAGATTCCTCTAATAAAACAAATAAAGAATAAAGAATAATCATAAAAGCATTGCTCATAATATCGGATATCGAACTCAATACAGAACCTAGTAATTGACCAAAATCAAAGTTTTCCATTTTTTCTGCAATAAAGGAAGATAGCTCTATATTGGTATTAAATGCTTCATTTATTTTTTCTACAACCATTGCTACATTATGCTCATATTTAGCATAGGAAAGGGTTAGGTTTTGAATATTTACAGATAATATTTCAAAAATAATAATAATTAATAGTAACACCATTAGAAATGGTAATACTCCTTTAGACCAAGCAGGAAAATTATTTTTTATAAAAGGAATCCTATCCAATCCTGCTTTGAGTCTTCTGAAAATAAACCAAATCAATACTCCCATCACAAAAGGAACAATTAGACTTTGTCCTTGTATTAATAACCAGATGACAGAAATAGCTACGATAAAAGAGTATGCTGTATTTTTCATATTCACAATTTACAAAAATATGTTTGAATATTAGATCTTGATTAAAATTAGCTCATGTAAATAAAAATCCCGAATTTTCATTATGAAAATTCGGGATAATTTATCTATTTGAAAAGCGAATTTAAACTGTTACTTTAGCTCCTTTCCACTCCATTTCATACGCTCCTTTCAGTGCATAAACATGATTTTCCCAAATATTCATGAAACGTGCTTCATTAAATATAGGCTTCCTCATTATCTTCTTGCAGTAATTCATCTGAGTTTCCGTCGTACTGTTCTTATTGTGCAATTTCAATGCAAAAGCAGACATGTCTCCTACGAAGACCTCAAAAATCTGATCCACCAAATCTTCTTCCATTTTATGAATTTTGGCATATTCCAAAATCAACTGGCCATATACCACTAAAGAGAACATTTCCCCTATTTTTAATAGGAAATCAATATCTTTTTCCTGACCGTCTGCTGGTCTTCCCATCATCAATGATTCCTTGAAATCGCTGATTTGTTCTGATAATAATTTTACATTAGGAATATGATCGAATGCAGCGTAAGCAGGTGCATAATCATGAAACTGGATACGTCCTAATCCTTTTGTTGCTCCTTGATTAAACAAGAAGTCATCATTTACTCTGTCGTTGAAATCAGGAATAATTGGAAATTCGCCTGGATTAAAGAAGAAATTAGGCATGAATTTAATAATCAATGCCATGTTCACATGAACCGTTCCTTCTAGCTTTGGCAAAGCACGAATATCTCTCGCTGCCATAGCGAAATACATATCCTTTTCGAATCCTTTGGCAGCCATCACATCCCACATGTCATTAATAGCATGTTCTCCTTCTGTGGTGACTTTCATTTTTACTAAAGGATTATATAACAAGTATCTTCTATCCTCAGCATTTCCTGTACGCATATAATTCGTCGCACGAGCAGCGAATGCTTTCATCGCTATTAAGCGAGCATAAGCAGTTACGAATAACTGCTTGATATGTGGAAAATCCGTAACGTATTTTCCGTAAAGGTTTCTATTCGCAGCATGAGTAATCGCTTCATAAAGACCATGCGTACAAATTCCTATAGAACCCCAGCCTAAATTATATTTATTGATATTAATGGTATTCAATGCAGCATCCCAAGCGTCCCTTCCTTTGTGCATAATATCTGCCTCCTGAATTGGATAATTTTCCAATCTGAACTCAGCTACATATGACTGACTATTCACTACATTCTTAACCAAATGATAGTTCTCATGTCTAGAATCTGCTACAAAGAAAATGTACTCACCAGATTCTTCTTCCTTTCCAAAGACAGAAACCATTGCCGCCTTATTCGCATTACCAATATAATATTTAGAGCCATTGGCTACATATCCTCCATCCTTATTTTTAGAAACAATCATGTCTGAAGAATAAATATCAGCACCATGTTCTTTTTCAGATAATGCAAATGCAAAAATATGCCCTTCATCCAATAATGCAGCAGCTCGATCTCGTACTGCCTGATTCTTAGTCATCCAAATCGGACCTAAACCCAGAGAAGATACTTGAAAAGTGTACCAATAACACAAGCCATAAAAGCCCAAAACTTCCGCAAAAGCTGCAATTCTACTGGTATCCCATCTGCGATCCTCATTTCCTTCTCCGCTAGGAGTCATCACACGAGCAAATATTTTCTTTTCTTTTACAAAAGTCAAAAAATCATCATACCAGACGAAATGACGATCATCATGCATTAGTTTTTCTTTTCCTTTTTCTTCAAAAAAAGCGATGGTTTCCTTGAGCAATAATTGCGTATCCTCATCTAAATAGGCATACTCAGATTTCAAAGGGTGTAAAAGCATATGATTAGGTTTTTTATATTATTAGTATAAAATCTTTTGCTAAAAATAACAAAAGATAAGTAAGTTAGCGAATTTTCGCCAGTCCTTATGTGAATAATCTTCTAGAAAAGGCTAATCAACTTTAAAAGCTTCTGCTGCCAAATATTTTCCTACGATAATAGCCATCAAAAATGTAGTATACAATTGTCTGACGACACTTAGTGGATTAACTCATAATTACGGCAGCTTAACATGCCTTAAACTTATGAGTTAGTCCAATAGATAGTTAGGATGATGAAAGTTGTGCCTTAGGTATTTATAAATCGATATGAACATTCTTATTAAGGGATGTTGAATAAATAACTTTCCGTTTTGATTTCATCTTTTTGCACTATGCTGTGTTGGCAAAAACCTTATTACGCTAAGGTGTAACGCAGCTTTTATCGCCTTGCCCAGCACAAAATATCTTATCAATTCCAGACACTTATTTACTTTACAGTGTACTAAGTACATTGTAAAGTAAATAAGTGACCGTTTTGTCTGCTTAGTTTTCAGCTATGCGTCGTTAAAAACTCCTTAAATAGCTACGGCTATTCGCGTCATTTTTGCCTAGCCTAACTAAAAA
>JBNMOV010000122.1:0-11284 GCA_051275765.1 Maribacter sp.
CTTCTCATTTCTTCTAATAGTTGTTTTTTTTCTTTTAAAGACATTTCATCATAATCGTTATTCATTTCTGTCCAACTTCTTTGAGCATTTTCTTTTATAATGAGGCTGCTAGTATCTATCATACAGTCAGTATATCGAATCATTCTGGCATATGAATCTGCCAAGGTTAATGTTTTTAAACCATTAGGAATAAAAAATGCTCTTAGATTATTTTCAGCTTTTTGTAAACAACCATTTTCACTAGTAATCTCTTTGTATTTCTTAAAATCATGAAACTTTATTTTATGGTCATAACCATCATTCAAGTCTATGTTACTTATTTCTACAATGGTTTCATTGTTATAATTTTCGTAAATGTCTTGAATAATTAAAAGGTCTTTTGATACTTCTGCTAATGGATATTTTTTAATAAATTCCTCAAAATAAATGTTGTTTTTCAAATCTTCTTGAGCTGCTTTGGCTCTTTTAGACTTTAGAGATATGTAATGTCCTTTTGCTTGAGATACTGCCAAATATCCTTTGTCCAGTTCACATGTCTTAAATTTAAGATTCAAGGAATCGACTATAAATTCCAACTGATCCATAGCAGATTCATCATAGATCAATCCATTAGGATGGCCCTCGAATTATTGAGATTTAACTATTGAGAAAGAAGTAATAAATAGAAGAGAGAAGATTAGTTGTTTCATGATTATATTTTTAACTTAATTATTGTTTTAATATTATTTCTTAACACTACTCCCCTAACCCCATTACTAATATTTAAAAATTCATTAGTTCATTAATTACGTTCAACTTCACTCTGATATTCTGCTATAAAACAAGGATATATTTTAGGGATCAATTTCATTAGAAAAAGTTCTTCTTTTTCTATTCCTCCTATTCGTTTTTCTTCTTCTATTAAAGTTTCCATAAACGCTAAATCCTTATCAATCTTATTTTCTGTACTATAACTATAATAAACTTTCAGTGCTTTTTTAATATCCTTTAGGGCACTGACTTTTAGATTAAATAAAAATTGCTTTTCAGTTCTTACTTTGAACTCTTTTATTGCCAAATATGATGTTTCACCTTTATAGCCAATACTTATACTGACTGCCATTTTATTTTTTGGCATATTAGCAGTATTACTGTTTTTATCTCCTGTTTTAAAAGTGATGTTATCAGATGTATTCAGTTGATATAAACTCTTAATAGAAGTATAAATAAGGTAACTCTGTACTATATTAAAAGATGCTCCATCATGAATCAATATCTCCAATTCCTCTGGCTGCCAATCTTTAGAATTTGTTCCCTTATCAATATTTATCCAACCTAGATTTGTTCTAGTGAATCCATAAGTTTCTTTTCTATAATCATTTCTTTTTTCTAATAATTGCTGATATTCTTCCTTAGTCTCTTGAGCTATCTTGTTTTGTGCTTTTCGTTCTGTTTGTTGCTTTTGATATATTCCTTCCAACTTAGATTGAATAGTCTTCAATCGATCTTGATAATAGGCTTGTAATGTTTCTATATAAATATTTCCTTCTTCTATATGTGTTTTTTTTCATTAGAAAAATTACGAAAAGTGGCTGAATCAAAAGCATAACTTACTATACTGTCCAATTCTCAAAGATTTTTATCCAGGTTATTGATATAAATTTCAATGGCTTTATTATTACACAAATTGAATATGGCTTGAAGCCTAATCTCAAATTCTCTTGTAGCTAATAGGGTGTTTTGAAATTGCTCGTCTTTTATGGTTTTAATGATCGCAGGATTAATGCCTTTGACTAAAATATTATCATGATACTCCTCCTCATGTCTATGTTTGTATGCTTCTGATTTTCCATACAAGCTATCATTAATTTTTCCTTTAAAATAAGGAGAAAAACTATAATATAAGCTATCAACTAATTCCTTTGTGACAATATTGTAGTCTTTATAAGGCATTCCTTTTGCCACTTATTCTTCAAGTCCATTTGGCAAAAAATCCAAAGAATGAATATCTAGAGGAATAATGAATTTTTCAAGTTCTTGGGGTTCAATCCAATTCATATTTCCATCATCATCTCGTTCTCCTTTATAAACCATCATGCCTGATTTTTTATCATGACTTGGAATTTCTATATAAATAGGTTTCTCTGGATTGATACTTAATTGTTTTCCTTTACTAGTAGCATTGAGATAAATCATACCATCGGTTTCCAATGGTTTTCCATTGGAAACCGATGGTATGATTAGACAATAGTATTTCCTCTATTGATAAGGATTCAGTTAATTCTATTTGGACATTTTTTTAACAGTCTGCCCTTCAGCATCTATAAAACAATTTTGAGGAAAGACTATGATTGTTCCTTCTTTTCCTTCAATAGTATTGTTTTTATTAGGATTGATTTCAAAGCTTTGGCTTTGAGTCACCGTTGTAGTAAAAGGATCGCCAGAACTATGTTTTAAAATTGAAGGAAATTTTCTGTAGTTCATTGTATAAATGTAGTGCATACTAAAAATAAGATGAGTTGATAAGTGTTTTTCATGATTGATATTTTTTAATTCAACGACTCCCCCACCCTACCAGTATTATACCATTACAAAAGATCATTCTATATTTCAAGCTAGATGGTAATTTGCCCTTTCATAATATTTTTATATAATAAAACCCCTTGATTCTAAGAATCAAGGGGTTTTATTATATAAAAATATTAACATCTCAAAATCTATTGATCTCCCAAGATAATAGGCATTCCATTCTTTTGAGAACCAATGACCACTACTTTTGCATTAGGTGATTTAGCAAGCTCTAGTGTAGCTTCTATACCTTTTTCCTGAAGAATTTTGTCTGTCAATGATGCATTAAGGATTTTGTTGGCTGCTGCCTTTCCTTCTGCATCGATTCTTTGACGTTCTGCTTCCTTCTCTGCCTTTTCTATACGAAATTCATACTCCAAGGATTCTTGCTCCTGACCTAGTTTTCTTTCTATCGCTTGCTTGATAGATGGTGGCAAGGTCACATCTCTTACTAAGACAGTATTCAGTTGTAAATGTTGTGTTTCAATCCGCTTCCGGGATTCTTCCTCGATTTCCTTTTGAATAGCATCTCTTTTGGTGGAATACAATTGTTCTGGCGTATATCTACCTACGATAGAACGAGTCATTGCCCTTACTTCTGGAACAATAATCGTATTCAGATAATCAGATCCTTTGGTTTGGTGCAATAAACCTAATTCATTCATCTTTGGCTGATACAATATAGATACATCCAAAGATATTTCTAGTCCATTAGATGAAAGTACTTGCATTTTCTCTTCAAATACTTCTTGTTGCTTGGTATTGTATACATATACTTCATTCCAAGGAGCTATGATATGAAAACCTTCACCCAAAGGTGGTTGTTCTGTTACTACTCCACCTCCAAAAGTTTTGAAGAGTACGCCTGCTTCTCCATAGCCAATAGTTACCGTAGAATTGAATAATACAATTAGGAATATAATGATTCCAATAAATGATGGGATGCCTAGTTTGGCTATCCAACCCAAATTAACGGGTTTACGAGTTGCTTGCCTTCTTCCTTCCATGTCTGTGAATTTTTAAAGATGGTTTTTAATGTATTCATTCTTAATATCGTAAAGTACAAGGAATAAATCCAATTTATAGGATATGTCCTAGGAATTATTCTACTAAACCAAGAAGGATAATGATAATAATGTTTTTGTCCTTGAATATTGGACTTAGAAGAGTGAATTTTGGGCAAAAAAAAGCATACACCACAAAGATGCGGTGCATGCAAAAATATAACCCCAAAAAACAACTACTCAAATATACTACTCTTTTCTTTTCTTAATCGTATAAAAGGAAAATTATTTTTATTTTATTTGAAAAATATTACTCATTTATAATTTTATTGAAAGAAAAAAACAAATGAATGATAAAAGTAACACCTTTATTTGTTGTTGTTGAGGACTTGTAGCTCTTAGGAATTCATTTTAGAAATGCTAATTATTAATAATTATACCAAAACAAAAAGTCTTTGCATAGTTAATAACTATGCAAAGACTTTTTCAATACTAAAAAAAAGAGAAATCTGTTAAGCGTAAAAGCTATTATCTTCCTAATCTCTTAGCCTATTAACTTAGCATTATTGGATTGGTTTTCGATTCGTTTAACTGCGGAATTTTTTTCTAAGGTTTTTCTAAAAGCTACTGCGGATTCTGCAAGAAGTTGGTATCGTTGTTCCATATCACAGTCCCAATGGATGAGTCTGGAATTGAGTGCTTCCAGATTGGCAAGAATCAATAAATCTATGACAGAGGCATTATCTCGTAAGTTTCCTTTAGCTTTTGGTTCTTTATTTTTAAATTGTTTAGCAGTCATTCCAAAAACAACATTATTCAATAAATCTGCTTCTGTAGCAAAATAAAGTCCTTCTTTTTTAGTGCCTTTAAGTTGTTTAGGAACAAGTTGACTTTTAATGGAATCTGCTAGAATTTGATAATTAGCTTTGGTTATTTCACGACGTACAGACCAAGGATTTCCAAGACGCAGTGCTTCATCTTCCTTTAATCTTTGAAATTCTTTAATTAATATCAATTTAAAACGAGCAGAAATCGCAGAACAAAATTCAAAGGCAATATCCTTATGGGCATATGTTCCTCCATATCGACCTTTTTTAGAAAAAATACCAATAGCATCTGTCTTTTCCACCCATTGCTTTGGGCTCATCACAAAAGCAGGTGTTCCTGCTTTTTTTCTAAACACATCGAATTCGATGTGTTTAAAAGCAAGATGATTATATAAAAGCTCCCATTCCTTCAAAAAATCCAAAGTTCCAGCATTCCTCATCCAATTTTGAATAACAATTTCACTTCGTGGATTGGCTTGTTTTGCGATATCAGTTAAACAAATATAATCCTCACCACTTGGATGTTTAAAAACTCTAACCTCTATATCCTGTATAGTTATTTTGGTATTCTTGGCCATGTAAATATTCTAATATCTTCGTTGTTTTTAAAATCAAGATTGTTTCAAATGCCATTGTTCACAATGTGTAGCAATGCTATCTTCTAACATTTTTTGAAGCTTACTATCCTTCTCATAGCTTTTATAATCCTTCATGAAAGCTGCCTTTCTTTCTTTTGCTATCTTTTGATAAGCATCTGTATACTCTCTTTTGAAATCATGAAAAGAAAAAGGTCTTCGTCCTAATCTAGCTATCTGCTTATCTGGAGGAGTAATTCCTAAATCTGTATTTAATTTTTGATTGCTTTTTCTTCCTCTTATGAATTCTCTGAATTCTGCCACAGTCATGCTTTTAGCAGATTCGCGATTTTCCATAACTCCATGTGGCAGAGTTTTCTTTTTATGCTGAACAGCTTCTATCATCTTGGCGTGAAGGCTATCCTCTGTGAGTCGTCCTCGTTTCCACCAAGTCACAAAAGCTCCTGCCTTATTTCTCGACTTCGTTTTTTTCAAAAAGAACTTCCAAACCAAATCAAAATAGATATCCTCATAACCTGTCAATGGCTCATACTGCATTTTAGGATGAGAAAACATTTTATCTACTATAAATGCCTTATTGACCTCCTTTTCCACTAAGTAATCATAAGCCAATTTTTGAGAACGAGTCAGTTTTCCTAACTTCTCTTTATGATTACCACTTCCAAATAAGCTTCTTTTAGCATCTGCTAATGCTCCTCCTATTCTAAAAATGTGATAATGAATTTCTGTAATCTTCTTTGTACCTGTTTTAGTCGCTCGACCTTCAAAAATGAAAGCAATATCTCCACTTTTCTTAGAATCTTCAGCTGCCACTTTCAATACCCTTCGTTCCAACTCATAGAAACGATCATAGGTCCGAATCTTATCCAGACCAAAGCGTTTTCTAAATTCTAATACATTTTCCTTTCCTCGCATTTCATCATTTCCTGCATAGAGCTTACTTTTCATATACAAGAAAATAGGAATGGAGTGTTTTCCATCAAAATCCATTGTACTTGCTGCCAACATTTGAAGGAAATCCTTTTGCAATCCCATCAAAAATGGCTTGATCAAAGAAGTAATCACAAATACTAACTCGTCTGTCTTCTTATCTCGATAAACTGCCTGAAACCATTTAAAACTACCCTCACTTTCTGTATTATTAAAACTTAAATCTCGATTATTCAATGACAATGCAGCATCTAAGGCACGTTTGGCAACTCCGCCTCGAGCAGTTCTACCATCTGAAAAATATTTAGCATACTCTTTAAATGGAATTCTGAATGTATTTTGTTTAGTAATAAATAATTCTAAATAACGCATTTGTTCACTAGGTTTGGTAATTCCTAGATCATCAATTTCCTGTTTAATATCATCCAAGGAAAAGACAGGCTTTTCCATACTATCAATACAAGAAACCAATATCAATAGAGCTTGATATTCTACTTTCTTCAATTGAGTAGGTGGATTTTTTGCTAAATCATTGGACAGGGTAACTATCCTTTGCAGTTCAGCCATAGATGGCTTCATAAGCATTATCTTTATCGTTGAAAAACCTATTGCGTCAAAATTTATTTATTAAACGCAATATCCATAAAACTATGGAATACCACAAAGGATAGTAGGATACTATTTTGACGCAATTTCAATTTTTATTGCCTCAAAACTATAAAAACAACCTCAGACGCAATAGGAAAGGTCATTACATGCCTTTTATTGATACTATTCTGACGCTTTAGAGGAAGCACTTTATTAACTAATCCTATATAAACAGGGCTTTTTGTATCAAAAAGAGGAGTTCTCACTAAAATATTGATACTTTTTTGACGCTTTAGGTATAAATAAAGGGTCTTTAATAGCTTAAATGTTAAATATTGATACTTTTTTGACGCTTTAGGAAAAAGATAGCTGTTTTTACCTAAAAATGCGTGCTTAAAATCATTGTAAAAAGGGTGAAATTCAATATAAAAAGTACTTCCTATTGCGTCAAAAGCGTAAAAACAGGTGGTTTTCTGTATTTGCTGACGCAATAGCATCAAAAAAACGATAATTAGCAAAAAATGATCTTTTTTGACGCAATAGAAGAACTCTGATATAAATTACTACCCTGCTGGATTGCGTTTTTGAAGGTTTTATATACTAAAATGACGCAATAGTCAACAAAAGAGAGTAGTAAAACCTAATCTGACGCTTTTGTTCTTTTTCTGACGCAATGGGAATTTGAAATAATACTAATCTGACGTTATCAATAGTGTTTTTGTACTAATCTGACGTTCATAATCGCTGAAAACCCTTTAAACACTGGGCTCGTCGGGGGTACAAGAAAGATCTAAGAAAGAAAGACTATTTAAGTAGAAAAAATAAAAAACCTAAACTCAGGTTTTTTTAAAATTTATAACGAATTCTTTATTGTTTTTTAGTAGAGAGGATGAAATGTTATTTGAAAATTCAGCCTTGGCTGTACTTTTTTGACGCAATGGGATTTTTATCTGATTTTAGTGATAATGCTTCTTTTTATAAATTTTGGTGGTAATTTAAGTATGCACCTTATTTTGCTAAACAGTAGGAGATCTATGGAGTTTAAAAATCATAAAAGCTTTGGCTATGGTTTTTTACAATAGTACTTATATTTTTGAAAGTTGGCTTGTATTGAATTAGGCATGAAATACAATTTGCAGTAAATACTGAAATAAATTAAAACTTATTTCAGTATTTAATTTAATGATTTTTGCAATAGACCTACTACATAATTTCTAATCGTTACCTCGTTCATGACAGCATGAATTTTAAGTTTTTTATGGAGATCTTTAGGAAGATCTATGGTTATTCTTACGATTTCATCTTTATCTGTAGTTAGTACTTTTTTACTTTTTCTTGCCCTATTTTTAGTAGGAAGGGGAGTTGCTTTTGGAACAACTTGTTCCTCCACATGAATTGCTTCAACCTTCTCTTTTACCTCATCAATATTCTTAGTACTTCTCTTCAGTTCTATCTTTTTAGGAAGTTCAGTATCTTGGTTTTTGGTCATCGTGGATCTTAAATTCAATCTTTTCTTAGCCATGATATGATACTTTTATTGGTTAGCTTGTAATAACTTTAGAACCTCTTCTGTCAGATCTCTTATTTCTTTTTTCGCCTTTCTATCGTGATATTCATAGACGCCTTCTCCTACTACTATTGCTTCTTTGTAAGATACACGAGTTTTTAAAGTGCTTTCTAATGTAGGTATTTCAAACTCTTTCAGAGCTTCTTTTGTTTCTTTACTTAAGTTTAAGCTAGGATCATATTCATTTAATACGAAGTAAGCTTTTACATCTTTTAGTGTTTTAGCTTGTTCATATTTCTCTAGGAATTGTTCTGTAGCCCAGATATCCAAGCCAGAAGGCTTCAAAGGAATCAGTACGACATCTCCCAACATGATAATAGTACTAACTAATTTCGATATGGTAGGTTTTCCGTCTATTACGATAAGTTCGTAGTCCTCATGAAGCTTTTTTACGTTCTTCCTGAGTGCATCGCTATCTGTGATGCCGAAAACAGCAACAGGGGGCCTCTCTTCGCTTCGTAGGCCCGACCAATGAACTGAACTCATGTTCATATCTGTATCGACTATGGCAACCTTATATCCCATATGAGCAAAACAGACTGCCAGATTGGTAGATAAGGTGGACTTCCCCACTCCACCTTTTAGACTTGTAACAGATACTATCATTAAATACTTTTTTGATGGTTTACTTGAATACTTATTTACTTTAAAACATATTTACATAAAAACATATTTACTTAAATACTTTTAAAAGTATTTAAGTAAATATGTTTTTATGTTTAACATTAAATACTGAAACAAATATATACATTTTTATTTTTAAAAGTAAAAATGTTTTAAAGTATTTACATTTTTACTTTTAAAAATAAAAATTCAAATACGCTTTTAATTTAAACTTTATATACTTTTTGCAGTAAATAATTATTTGATTTTTTACTGCAAAAAGTAAAAAATAAATTGATTTTTAGATAATCTTAATATCTCATTAACTTGTGCTGTTAAAGACAGTATCTTCGCATTTCAATACTTAATGAATAAAACTGGAAAGAATGAAATACATATTATTTATAGGAACATTATGCTGTATGATGTCATGTCAACAAGTGAATGATGAACTTCTTATAGAATTAGATTCTGCTAAGGCTCAGATAGCTCAACTCCAAGAGGAAGCAAAAGGGGCAAGTACTCAAGTTCAAAAAATCATGACTCATACTTTGTATTTTAACTTGAAAAAGGATTTGACAGCAGAACAAATAGCAACTTTTGAAGAAGGTTTGCGATCCTTATCAAAGATAACAGCAGCAAAGGATGTGAAAGTAGGAAAATCAGCGAAAACAGAAGATGTACGCCTTATTTCAAACTATGATTATGTTTTAACGATGTATTTCAATAATGATGAAGATTTACAAACTTATTCTCATGATGATTTTCATATGAAAGTAAGAGCAGAGATAGGTCCAATGTTGGAAAAAGCCCCAATTGTGTATGATTCGTGGGTGGATTGATAATTAGATTCTAGATCACTTCGTTCTTAGATAAAACAGTAAATAGCAAGAGGGATTGAGAACAAAGTTCTCAATCCCTCTTTTTTAGTATATAATAATCTAGCGTCTAGAAGTATAGCGAGCTAAAAGCGAAGCGGTCTAACGTCTATTTTTTCAAATGCATAGCAAAAAAGCCCATCATAGAACGATACAATTCTATTCTATTTTCTTCATGACCAAAACCATGACCTTCATCATATTTGACCATATAAGGTACGTCCACATCTCTTTTTCTAAGATTGATGACTACTTGATCAGATTCATCAATATTTACACGAGGATCATTTGCTCCTTGAACAACAAATAATGGTTTCGTCATCTTATCTACATTCAAAGCAGGCGAGACCGCCTTCATAATAGCTTGATCTTCTTCACTTTCTGGATTATACCATTGTTCATATACCTGTCCTAAGTATGGCTTCCAGTAAGGAGGGAAAGACTTAAAGAAGGTAAATAAATTGGAAACACCTACATAATCTACGCCACAAACATATAGATCTGGTGTCTTGACCAAAGATCCTAATGTGGCAAGGCCTCCATAACTCGCTCCATAGATTGCTACATTATCTTCTTGGATAAAACCTAGTGTTTTGGCATAAGCCACACCATCTTCCAAGTCATTTAGCATTTTACGTCCAATCTGTTTGTTTCCAGCCATAGAAAATTCCTTTCCATAACCACCACTACCTCTATAATTGATTTGCAAAGTAGCATAACCTCTACTAGCAAAAAGCTGTGTTTCTGGATTGAATCCCCAAGAATCTCTTGGACCATAAGGACCACCATGAGGATTCACAATCATTGGAACTTTATTATCCTTATCCGATTTTTGAGGAATAGTGATATAGCCATAGAGATCCAGTCCATCACGACTCTTGAATTTGATAGGACGCATTTCTGCCATATCTTCCTCCTTGAGCTGAGGCATGAGATCAAGGAGTTTTTTAAAACTATCATTTTTTATATCATAAAAATAATAGCTACCATAAAATTTATCACTCGTTACATAAATAAGGTATTTGTCTTCATTGTCCGTTTCACTAGAAATGTAAGCATCCTTATCTCCAAATTTCTTTTTTAATCTAGCATCCAGCTTTTTATAATAATCACTAACTGGTTTTGTATGATATTTTTCACCTTCATAATAGAAGTAATCAATTTCATAACCTCTTTTTCTTGAAGTACTGAAACCACCTACATCAAAGGTTGGATTAGAATATACCTTCTTGATGGTTTTCTTTTCCTTTAAGTCATAAAGTAGGATTTCATTGGTATTACTTTCCATGTTGGACATGACATAAGCCTGATGTGGGTTTTTGGAAGTATAATCAAAACTGATGATATAGAAATTATCTTTCCATGTCGTTTTTAGGATAGATTCAAAATCACCATCCTTAGAAGAACGATAATGAAGTACATATTCAGTTCCATTTTGTTGCTTAGTAAATGCCCTTAAATCTCCTTCTTTATCAAAATCATATCCAGCGATAGGGGAGGCAATATCTTTATTTTCATAGAGTTGTTCCAGTTTTCCAGTTTTGATATTGATTTTATAAGGTTCAAAAATTTGAGCATTATTTTTATTCATGGAAATGATCATGTAATCAGGCTGCTCCTTCAGATTACTTAAGATATTGACAGTAACCTCGTCAAAAGGCGTGAGTGCCTTGAAGTTCTCACCATCCAAATCAATGGCAAAAAGCTGATAGTTTTCATTGCCACCTTTATCACTGATATAAAT
>JBNMOV010000123.1:0-11232 GCA_051275765.1 Maribacter sp.
ATCTCTCAATCTAAATATCCAACAGACAGAATTAATGAATTATCTCACTTTAGAGCATATTACCAAGAATTACGGAGAAAAAAACCTCTTCGACGATATTACTTTGCATATAGATAAAGGGCAAAAAATAGCCTTAGTAGCTAAGAACGGAACAGGGAAATCCACCTTGCTCAAAGTACTGAATCAAGAAGAAGGTTCTGAACGAGAAGATGCTAAGATCTATATCCACAAGGATATAACGACAGGGTTTTTACACCAAGAACCACATTTCAATCCAGAAGATACTGTGATCGAAGCTGTTTTTGATTCAGATAGTGAAATCTTGCAAGCCATACGCAAGTATGAGGAAGCAATGATTCTGGAAAAGGAAGGAGATGAATTGCAAGATATTCTAGATCAGATGGATCGACTCAAGGCCTGGGATTTTGAAGCAAAAATACAGGAAATTCTGACTCGTTTCAATGTGACAGATCTTTACCAAAAGGTAGGAACAATGTCTGGAGGGCAACAGAAACGTGTAGCACTCGCAAAAGTTCTCATTGAAGAACCAGATTTCCTTATCCTCGATGAACCTACCAATCATCTTGATGTCGATATGATCTCATGGTTGGAACAATATCTATCTTCTGCCAATAAGACGGTATTCATGATTACCCACGATAGGTATTTCCTAGATACGGTTTGTAATGTTATCTATGAATTGGAAAATGGGGAACTACATAAATACAAAGGGAATTATTCTTATTATTTAGAAAAAAAGGCAGAACGTAATGATATCGAATCTGCCACGATGGACAAAACCAAAAAACTCTTTAAACGAGAGCTGGATTGGGTAAGAAGACAGCCTAAGGCACGAACGACTAAAGCCAAATCAAGGGTAGATACCTTTCATGATTTGAAAGAAAAAACATCTGTTAAGGTAGAAAATTCAGATTTTAAACTCGAATTCAAAGCTGAAAGACTAGGTAAAAAAATAGTGGAATGCCATAATGTGTCTAAGTATTTTGGTGATTTCAAGGCAGTAGAAAGTTTTAGCTATAAATTCAAAAAGAAAGAGAGAGTAGGAATTGTAGGACCTAATGGAGTAGGAAAATCTACGTTCATTAAACTATTGACTCAAGAATACAAACCAGATACAGGAAAAGTAGTCGTAGGAGAAACTATCGTTTTTGGACATTATAACCAAGAAGGTATGAAAATCGATGAAAGTAAAACTGTACTGGATGTCATTAGGGATATAGCAGAAGAAATTCCGTTGGCAAAAGGACAAAAACTTACTGCATCTGCGTTTTTAGAGAAGTTTCTTTTCACTAGAAAACAGCAGCGAGTATATGTATCTAAGTTGAGTGGAGGAGAAAAAAGAAGATTGTATTTACTGACTGTTTTAATACAGAATCCTAATTTTCTTATTCTTGATGAGCCTACCAATGACTTGGATATACTGACACTTAACATATTAGAAGAATTTTTAACAGAATTTCAAGGATGTTTGGTACTGATTTCGCACGATAGGTATTTCATGGACAAGCTGACGGACCATCTTTTTGTTTTTGAAGGAGAAGGGAAGATCAAGGATTGGAATGGTAATTATAAGGAATATAGATCTTGGAAGAAAGAGGAAGCAATTGCAAAGAGACAAAAAGAACAGCAGCCCGTCAAGACAATAGAGATAAAGGAAAAGCCTAAATCAGATGCACCTAAACTTTCTTACGCAGAAAGAAAGGAATTCAATCGATTGGAAAAAGAGATTGATAAATTGGAAAAGCAAAGAGAAGCCTTGTCAGCACTATTTAATGACGCTGGCATCACAGCAGAAAAGATCAAGGAAACATCCATTAAACTGAATGAAATTAATGAAATCATAGAAGAAAAAGAAATGCGCTGGCTAGAATTGGGGGAACTAGTATAAAGCAATTAACAATTGGGTGATTGGCGTGATTAATGATTAAATTATCCCACTCACTTAATCGTTGATCATCAATCATTTAATCATCAATATATTGTTATGAAAATCAAATTACTTACTTTCTTTATCTTGCTCTCATTTGGGCTACAGGCACAAACCAAATATTTTTCCTATATTTCGGATAGGCGATTCTGGTCACCTGAATTACTATATGGATATACTTTCAAACCTAAGATGAAGGAAACGATTGATGGTGAAAAGAAGAAACTTTCTCCTGAACAGTATTCTTTCACTTATTCAGGTAACTATCTTTATGTGAAAGGCTCAAAAATAGAGGGTGTATATTCTGTAAATAATATTATGCCAGCAGAATATGGCTTCAAGATGAATCTAATGAACGCTCGTGATCCTAGTATACAAGGACATTTAAAAATGGTTCTAAACGATATAGGGCAAGTAGAGGCAATGGTACTCAAGAGAAGTCGTAAGGAACAGGAGATCATTTTCCATATGGCAGTTATTACTAGTAAATTGAATAAAACTGAAGCAGCGTATTTTACTGATTTAGGAGAATATGAAGTAGAAAGTGTAGACTCACTCTGGGGAGATAAGGTTTATCCTTTTATACTGAAGAATGAAAGTCAGTACCGTTTTCAAAGAGAAGATAGCACCTATATTGAATTTATAGAAAATTATAAGGTAATAGATAAGCGTAAAGCTATCAAAGCTCCTAAGGTAAAGTCAGAGAAAAAAGGTAAGAAGAAAAAAGGAGAAGTAGTGGAAGAAGTAGAGGAAGAAATGGAAGAGGAAGAAATGGATACTATTCCAGGATTAGTAGATCTCACCGTTATGTCAAAAGTAGAACTGGAAAAATATGCGGCTACAAATTCTAAGGTAAGGATAGAAAAAGAGTATTTTATCATATTGAATACTTTTGAAGACCAGGAAGATGGTACTCGAAAATTAGTAGCAGATGAATACCAAATCAAAGGGGTGGATGAAAGAGAGGATACCAGCGCTAAAGAAGGCGAAGAAAGATTCCAGGTAGACTTTACGGTTGATGGTAAAAAACATATTTATATGTTTCTATTGGAAGATCGCACATTGAGTTCTATTGAATTAGGCTTTGATAAATTCTTAATGAGAGGACATTAATAGAGCAGGAGTTTTTAAATAATTTCTCTATTAAGATCCTATTTTTGCAATAGACATTAGGAGTATATGTACTTCTAATGTCTTTGTTTTAGTAGTTTGACAAAAGCAATACTTGATTATATTTGTCCAATTGCGTATTAATATTATTTTTAAAGTAACTATTTTAACAACATCTTAATATCTAATTTCAGAATGAGAAAAAATATCTTCTTTTTTATAATGATAAGCCTATTCTTGGCATCATGTGCAAAACCTATCTCAGATTTTACCTATAATTTAGAAGGTAAATACGCCCCAGCTAAAGTCGTATTTGAAAATAAGTCTGAAAAGGCAGATGCTTATACTTGGGATTTTGGCGATGGAAATACATCTGTAGAAGAATCTCCTGAGCATATTTATAGAGAATCTGGCAACTATACCGTAAAATTGATGGCAAGTAAAGGCACTAATATTAAGGCTAAAGAATATGCTGTATTCGTGCCAGCACCAGAAGAATGCCTCATTGAATTATCTACTGATTATGGTAATATGATTATCAAATTATATGATGATACCCCAAAGCACAGGGATAATTTTGTGAAGCTGGTAGAAGAAGGTTATTATGATGATCTTCTTTTTCATAGGGTAATGAAAGGCTTTATGATACAAGGTGGAGATCCAGATTCTAAGAATGCAAAAAAGGGAGAAGCATTAGGAATGGGAGGACCATCTTATACGATACCTGCGGAATTCAATGATACCCTAGTTCATATAAAAGGAGCATTAGCAGCAGCAAGGAATAATAACCCTCAGAAAAAATCTTCTGGCTCACAATTTTATATCGTAGATGGAAATAAAATAGATGCCAAGACATTGGACAGGATGGCTAGCCGCCAAGGAAAACGTTACAGTACAGAGCAACGTGAACTTTACCAAAATTTAGGGGGAACACCACAGTTAGATGGAGAATATACCGTTTTTGGAATGGTAATAGAAGGGTTGGATGTTATCGATAAGATAGCTAAAGTAGGAACAGATGGAAAGAATAGACCCAATGAAGATGTGAAAATAAAAATGAGAGTAATCAAATAAATCGACAATATTTCATCATATAAATATTAATTAGCACTTTTGGCGCAGTAATTGAACTAGGTATAGTAGGTTAAATAATTGAGTGAATAAGAGAAAAGCGATTCGTAGCACAGCTACGAATCGCTTCTTCTATATATAACTATCTGGTGATGTATTTTGGAATTAAGAACTTACTGATTAGTTAGTTAAATATATTTAAAAGCATAATTTATTGTGCTAAAAATATCTGTTCGGCATGGATTTTGTCCATTATATATTAGTTAGAATAATAGATTAATAAAGGAAGCGACCCGCAGCAATGCCACGGGTCGCTGACTTGTTGTATCCATCTCTGGATCTGTATTGTAATAACCCTATTAACTAACCTATACTAACAACAAGTATACTTTTTTAATCTATATGTTCGTTATACTTCGAAATCAATTAAACTCCTGTACATGAGATCTAACGTATTTTTTATCCTAATGTTGCTTTTGTCGTCATTATTTTTGATGCCATCTTGTTCAGTATCAAAGGGTACTGTTAATAAAGCCCGTGATAATACCTCTGTGGAGGAGTACGAACAAAAGCTCTATGGCAAGAAAAAAAACAACAAAAAGAAATCTGCGGCAGAAATAGCAGCAGCTAAGAAAAAATCGAAGAATGAACCTAATATGCCTGATGCAGTAGATATTTCTACTTATGAGCCAGAGTTTAATAAAAAGAAAAAAGAAGACTTTGGAGGATCGTCTATATCTAAATCTGAGCAAAGGCTAAGGAAAGATATGGTGGCGTTTGGAAAAAAATATGTAGGAGTACCTTATAAATATGCAGGAAATAAACCTAGTACAGGATTCGATTGCTCTGGTTTTACTTGTTATATCTACCAGAATTTTGGAATGAAACTAGATAGAGTATCTTCTCATCAAGCTAAGAATGGAAAAAAAGTCTCGCCTAAATTCACCCTTCCAGGTGATTTGATTATTTTTGGTAAAAGCGGAAAAATCAATCATGTTGGTATGGTAGTAGAAAATAGTCGAGAAGGACTTTTTGTTATTCACAGCACGAATAGGGGAGTAGTTGTAGATAATATTATGAAATCTTCTTATTGGAAACCACGCATTATGTATGGGAGAAGAATCGTAGGTAAATAGATGGAATTTTAATATTATCGTTACTACGACATATTGCACAAAATAAGGGGATGCTTACTCAGCATCCCCTTATTTTGTGCGTTATTTTGAATGGTTACTTAAATCATCATCATGAGATATATACTAACATTATTAATCGTAATAAGTTATTCACTCTCTTGCTTTTCGCAAGAAGAAGGAGTGAAAGATTCTATACAGCAAGATATTACGGTTACAGAAGATGCCACAGAAATCTGTCCTATATTGACAGGAGAAAATTTACCAGATGCCATAGTCACTGACATGGATAAGGAAAAAGTCTCTATACATAAATTGATAGAAGCCAAACCTACTGTTATCGTATTTTACAGAGGTGGTTGGTGTCCATATTGTACTCGCCAATTAGGAGGATTGAATGAGATACAAGAAGAGATTAAATCATTAGGTTTTCAAGTATTGGCTATTTCTCCTGATAAAGTCACTAATCAGAATGAAACCAAAAGCAAAGAGGATTTGAAATATACCTTATTGTCAGATGTTAAAATGGAATATGCCAGAACAATGGGTATTGCATTCAAATTAGATGAAAAGATAAAGAAGAGATATGAAGGATATGGTATTGATTTGGCAGAAACATCTGGTGAAAATCATTATCAGTTGCCTGTCCCTGCTGTTTTTGTAGTGGATAAAAAAGGGGTTATTCAATTCTCTTATATCAATCCAAGTTATGATGTAAGACTGAATCCAGAAGTGTTATTGACGGTATTAAAAACCATGGAATAATTCGTTAATACGAATTATAAGTATGTGAATTGGTCAATTAGGAAAGGCTAAATTGTATGTTTACAACATGACTTCCACTAAAATTAATATTAGTACAGCAGATAATTATCAATTATCTGCTGTACTTCTCAGACCAGATGGTAGAAAACCCAAGGCTGTCATCCAGTTTCATGCAGGAACAGTATTAAAAAAAGAATTCTATTTGAAATTCTGCACTTATTTAGCAGATGCTGGATTTGCTGTGGTATTATTTGATTACAGAGGAGTAGGAGAGTCTCGTTCTTCAAGTCTCAAAGGATTTCAAGCTTCTATTTCTGATTGGGGCATATATGATGCTCCAGCTGTATTAGATTGGATAAAAGATCGTTACAAAGGTATTCCTGTTCATTTATTAGCCCATTCTATGGGTGGTCAGATATTAGGATTGATGCATAACTGGGTATTATTCGATAAGATAATTGTACTAGCGAGCTCTTCTGGTAATTGGAATAATTTTATTCCATCCTATAAAAGAAAAGTAAAATGGTCATCTAATTTGTTCTTTCCTCTTTTTTTGCCATTATATGGATATGTTCCAGGGAAATTTGGTTTAGGAGATGATTGGCCAAGAGGTGTAGCAGAGGAATGGTGGCAAAATTGCCGTCAAAATTCCTTGATGGCAGATTTCATGCAGCAAAAAATATCGAATACCTTTTATAAAGAAATAGATAAATCAATTACAGCTTGGTTTTTTCCAGACGATCGCATGGCAACCCCCAAAACCCGCCTAAATTATCAAAAATCATATCCTAATGCAAAGGTCGATGTATATTCGATTCAGCCTGAATCATGCAATTTGGATAGTATTGGTCATTTTGGATTATTTAAGGAGAAAAGTAAGGATACACTTTGGGCAGAATTGGCGTTTAGATTGGAAGAATAGAGAAGAATTCTATTCTATTACAGCGATAAATTTTCCTTTAATAGTTTTCTGAATCTGTCTGTTTCTCTCTCCTTGATCACAAATAACATCCTCTTTCAACTTTATATTAAACATCCCTTTTAAAGTATCTCCCTTCACAAAATCCGTTTTATTAAGGTAAACATCATTTACGCCATAATCATTGATCGAACGACAAGGCATCATGTGCTTCACATAATAACTTATATTATACTCTCTATCAATAATCTGAATATGAATAGCTTCATGTCCAGATGCATCCTCCTTTAAAATTTTGATAAAAAGTGCATTGTTTCTTAAAATAATTTTACAAAATGGCAGTTTATACTTTCCAAAATCTCCACTAATCCAAGTATTAGAATTATGAATAAAATGCATCGTATCTTGAGCAGTAATTTCTTCCCCCAATGTATTTTCAAATCCACTAGAATGCTTAACCATATACCAAGGATAGCTAAAATTAGAACTATCCAAAGTTAAAGAATCTAGTTCTGGAGAATGGACTATACTTTTGTCTATATCATATTTAGATGAGATATTGCATGAGTATAGAAAAGTAGCGATTAAGAAGACAATGAGAAATGATTTTATTTGCATAATAGAATAGTTCTTACATTAATATTCCATTTTCTGCCTGTACCTTTTCTGGTATATTCATTTCTCCTAGCATTTCACGAAGGTCGATCTCTATCGTGCGACAAAGAGCAGTCATGGGAACATCATGGACAAAGTTTTCAAAAGGATCTTCACTATTATCGCCTACGATTTCCATTGTCACAAAAATCCATGCAATAAGCATATACATAGGAACGGTCAGCCATATCAAATTATGTCCCATACTCGCAAATTCTCCTACTAAACCAAAAGGCATCAGTAGTACAAAAATCCATATGAATACACCACTGAAATAAGAATATTGTCTAGGTAATGGCGTATTTTTGATCCGTTCTGCTTTTCCTTGTAGATTATAAAATTCCTCTAGACTATTCATCATTTCCATATGACGAAAATCTTCAATTAAGCCATTATCTATGAAATTTTTAAGTTCTTCTCCTTGTAAACGAATGATTTGTGTAGCTACATTTTTATATTGTTTGCAAACTTCTATCTCTTCTTCACAAGAAAGGAATGGTTTTACATCCTTTTTCCAATCATCTCCATTGGGGTTTCCTTTGTAGTATTTTGAAGTATGTTTTTTGTCATAGCTAATGCTAAAACTAGAAGGTCGCCTAAGTTGTAATCGCAAGGCATTGAACCAAGCAATATGTCTATAGATGATCCGTCTTTGTATTTCTTTCAATTCTTCCTTAGAAATACTACCATCTGTATGCTTCAATGTAACAAAACTTAATACTTGGTTGCCCCAAGTTCTGCTATAATTAACGATGCCACCCCATATTTTACGACCTTCCCAGAATCTATCATAGGATTGATTATTTTTAAAACCTACATAAAATGCTACAGCAATACCAATCACACTAAGAGGTTGAAAGGGCAAGGCTATATTAACCTTAGGGTTATGATGGTCAAACCAATGATATGCAAATACGACTAAACCGCCATAAACAGCATAGAATAGAAGATATTTCCAAGCAAAACCTAAAACCATTTTGATACTGAAATTCCGTTTGATATACATAAGTCTTATATTTTTTGCTAATGTAACTATTTTAAAGGAATGGATGGAAATAAATACCTATCCTCCTAAATTTTGAGAGCTCTCTTAAAAGAACATAGGCTAAAACGAAGCTATTGTGAACTTTTCCCTTTAACATTCCTTATCTTTGCAGTAAGAGTTTGCTAAGAATTTGAATATTCATTTCCTAGCAACATTGAGGAATAGTGGCATGTGCCATAAATGAGAATATGATGGAGAATTTAAGACCTATTACAGATTGGCTTCCTATTACCAAAAAGGAAGTAGAAAAACGAGGTTGGTCGGAGCTAGATGTGGTTATTATATCGGGGGATGCCTATGTAGATCATCCTTCTTTTGGTTCTGCTGTGATCGGTAGAATGATAGAAAGTAAAGGCTATAAAGTAGGCATTATTCCACAGCCCAATTGGCGGGATGATTTCCGTGACTTCAAGAAATTTGGTGCTCCAAGACTCTTTTTTGGTGTAACTTCTGGTTGTATGGATCCAATGGTCAACCACTACACAGCAAGCAAACGAAGACGTTCTACTGATGCATATTCTCCAGGAGGACAAGCAGGTTTTAGACCAGATTATGCGACTTCTGTGTACACTAAAATCCTGAAAAATCTCTATCCTGATGTACCTGTGATCGTAGGAGGAATAGAAGCATCATTAAGACGAGTGACACATTATGATTATTGGGAAGATCAATTAAAACCTAGTATTCTGATAGATTCTACAGCCGATTTATTGGTCTATGGAATGGGGGAGCAGCCGCTATTTGAAATATTGAGATTATTAGATAAAGGTGTGCCTATTTCTAGTATGAAAAATATTCCTCAGACCTCTTATGTGCAAGAAGAGGATGCTAAATTGCTAAAGAATAAGCATTGGCAGGATGTGATCATCGAATCACATGAAAAATGCCAGAGAGATAAGAAGAGTTTTGCTGCTAATTTCAAAGTAATAGAGCAAGAATCCAATAAGGTAAAAGCAAGAAGAATTTTACAAAAGGCAAAGGGGAATTTGGTAGTTATCAATCCGCCATATCCACCGATGTTGGAAGATGAAATAGATGCTTCTTTTGATTTGCCATATACGCGTGAACCACATCCGAAGTATAGGAAAAGAGGTGCGATCCCTGCTTACGAAATGATTAAGTTCTCTATCAATATTCATAGAGGATGTTTTGGTGGATGTAGTTTCTGTACGATTTCTGCACACCAAGGAAAGTTTATTGCTTCTCGTTCTCAGGAATCCATCATGAAAGAGGTGGACACTGTAACGAGCATGCCCGATTTCAAAGGATATATTTCAGATATAGGCGGACCATCTGCCAATATGTATCGAATGAAAGGAAAGGTGCAATCTATCTGTGATAGATGTGTCGCTCCATCCTGTATTCATCCCGTAGTTTGTAGTAATTTGGATACGAGTCATAAGCCATTGACAGAATTATATAAAAAAGTAGATGAACATCCGAAAGTCAAAAAGGCATTTGTAGGATCTGGTATTCGTTATGATTTATTAGTCGATTCTTATAATAAAAAGGGAGATGACAGTATGGGCGAATATATGGATCAGCTCGTGAGTCGTCATGTATGTGGTCGCTTGAAAGTAGCACCAGAACATACTTCTGACAATACTTTGAAACTGATGCGTAAACCATCTTTCAAACATTTTCATCAATTCAAAAAGCAATATGAGGAATCGAATAAGAAATTCGGTTTGAATCAGCCTTTGATTCCATATTTTATATCTAGTCATCCAGGTAGCCAAGAAGAAGATATGGCAAATCTAGCCGCAGAAACCAAAGACATGGGTTTCAGGCTAGAACAAGTACAGGATTTTACGCCTACACCTATGACTGTGGCGACGATTATTTATTATACAGGTTTACATCCTTATACGCTTCGTCCAGTATTCACAGCCAAAACGGCTCAAGAAAAGAAAGGGCAGCATAAGTTTTTCTTTTGGCACAAAAAGGAATATCGCAACGAAATCAAAACTTCTTTAGAAAAAATAGGAAGAGAAGATCTAGTTGATAAATTACTGAATGATGCCAAACGTCAAGTTCGTTTTGAACGGATAAAAGATAGGAAAAAAGGGGGAAGTAATAATAATCCTAAGTATAAAGGAAGTAGAAATAAGAAGAGATAGAAATGATAAAGGAGTAGGTTATTTATAACCTACTCCTTTAATATTTAAGGTTCTTTGATAAATGTTGTGGAAAGTTGCAGGTGGTCAAACACACTGCAACGGCAATTACCTGATTTTCAAGCTCCGCCATGTGAGGTGTTTGTTCACCTCACATCTTTTTTCACGATTTTAGCTATAGCTAAATGAGTGGTTCTCTAACGAAGTGCAGGCTAAAAGGACGCAAAAATACTCGACACTATTAACTTGACTGACTACTTAGGATGCTTGATTTTTAAGTTATAAAAATCTACTTCGCTCGCTTCTCTTGAAAGAGAATCTTTATTTTCTTTATTCCTTTTCTCTTTAGTACACTGTAAAGTAAGTTGTTTAATATTTTGATGAGATTATTTTGGAATATGGCGAGGCATTTTTTGACAGCGTAGCCTTAGCTACGGTGGAGAAAAATAACGATGTCCAAATTTCAAAAG
>JBNMOV010000124.1:0-11218 GCA_051275765.1 Maribacter sp.
ATAAAAATGACTGACGATCCACTGGATCTTTTCCTCCTTAGATAGTTTTGAAAAACCTGATATGGATTTGTTCTCTTTCTGCTTCATTTTTCCATCATTCCTTACAATTGTTGAAAGGTAATCCTTATTTATGGTATTGACAAAAATGACAATCTTTTAAATAAAAACTACTTATACGCAATTGAATAATGTATTTCGTATTGGATATGTTACTCATTTTGTTGAGGACGAGGTATAAAACGCAGGCGATGCCTTAGCATCAGCGAGTATTTGTAACGAAGTAATCAGCTAAAGGAGTCCATTTATATACGAAAGTTATTATTCAATTGCGTATTACTAGTCCGAGGTGCAACCTCGAACTAGTAATACGCAACTTTAATTATCTAATTTTTAAAAATGCTTGTGCCAATTCCAACCCTTGTACCTGAGCATCTACATATTTATGTAAAGATTCGTAATCTCCCATTGCATGCTTCAAAAAACCAGACGCTTGACCATAGATAGAATTTGTATTCAATTTTTGTGTTAAGTAATAACCGTCCAAAAACGTCTTAACACCTCCTGATATAATGATCTGCTGGCACTTTACTTTATCTCCTAATTCTTCCAATATAACATTGGTCATATTAACCATGTCATCTGCGGAATGTCCTACATGTGCGACTGGCTCATAAATATGTTGCAAAGCTTCATCACTTCTAAGTAGTTCCAATTTAGCGAAATTAGTGCCACCATTAGCTGCGAAATCCAATGCTGCGATAGGTAATTGTAATAAGGCTTTCAAACTATGATAACCAAAACCTTGTCCGACTTCTTTAACAATGATAGGATATGTAACAATATCCATCAATCTCATAATGGTTTCGATAGGAGGATATTTGAATCGATCTCCTTCTGGCTGTAACCATTCTTGTAAAGGATTGATATGAAGGATCAAGCCATCTGCGTGGAGTTTATCCAAGAGGTTACTAATGAGGAACGTTTCATTATCATCTAATAATTGCTCTAATTGAGCTATTCCTAAATTAGCATAAAGTGGAAGATCGTCTCCTATATTTTTACGAACATCAAAATCTTTTAGATATTCGTCGCTTCTCAATAATTGCCTACAAGAACCTAGCCCCATTCCCATTCCAAATTCTTTACAGACTTTGGCTAGGTTATGGTTGATGGTATTCGCCAAAACGGTACCTCCAGTCATACTAGAAACCCAAAGCGGCGTTTTCATGGTTTTTCCTAAAAACTGAAAATTGGGTAGACTGCCTCTTTTCGGATGAGCCGAAAGTAGAGGTTCATAATAAAATCGTTCATCCAAGCTCGCTTGAGTGATTTGTGATTTTAAAGCCAGATTGATGTGATCCTTTTTTCTGGTAGCAGCATTTGGATCGTCTGTAAAAGGCATAGGAACGACTTTTTGTTTAGGTTGTCGGCTCATAAGGTGACCTTTGTGTAGCATTTTGCTACGAGTTCGCAAAATTAGGCATTATGGTGGGTTATATCCAATTCATTCCTCCCATTTTCGCATAACTTATGATAAATTGGAAGGAAAATGCCAGAATATTTAGAAAACAAGGCTATAGAGTAATGGTTTATAATAAATCTAATTCTTTCAGTTTTCGTACTAATGTATTTCTTTCTGAGTATAGTTTTTCTTTTTTTGTGTATTGTTTGATGTTCGTCTCTTGTTTTATTCTCGATTTGAAATTCTTATAAGGTAAGATAGAAAGTCCTAATATAGAAGATAATACTAAGTAGGCAATAGCATATTGATAGTTAAGTATGATAGCTATTATAAAGAAAATAATAGAAGTAACTAAGGGTACAATAATCGCACCACCTAGGAGTTTAATCATAGATGAATAGCCTCTGTATAGTTTGAGTTTTTTTAATACGAATGATGGGATATACCATTGGGAATTAATAATATTCGCAATGATATAAATAGGATATAGTAGATCTTGGATAGTAGTTTTAAATCCTAGATTTTTAACAGGTGTTTTAATGAATTTATCTTGAGTGTCAATCTCCTCGATAGTTTTAAAATAATGATAACAATCTTGCCATATGGACTCAAAAGCGTCATAATTTTTATTTCTCAAATTATGGGTAATTGGCAATTTTTCCTGATCAAATTTTAGTTGTCCTTCAAAAGAATCAAATTTTTTTTCTGAACGAGCAATGGTTTCAATCCATGTTAAAAATTGACTATCTACTTCATCTTGTGTATGGATACTTAGACTTTCTAATCTATCTCTAAGTATTTGCATGACCTTGTCGGCTGTGGCAGGTTTATTTTTTTTGTAATCATCTTTGAAATCGTCCATAAAAATAGGATCGCCTACTCGAATGATAATTTCACTCCTGAATAAAGTAGGATCACTATAATTAGTCCCGAAAGGTAGGATGATTAGACCAGACTTGAATTTTTGAAATTTAGCAGAAGTTAATGCTATTCTGGAAATACCATCTTTGAGTGGGCGGACTCGCTTATAAGTATAACTAGTCGCTTCTGGTCCCATGAAAATAGTACCTCCATCTTCTAAGACTTTGCTACATTGTTTGATGGTAGCTAAATTATTGACTTTTTCGCCAGGAGCTACATCCTTAGGTCTTTTTACTGGAATAGAAAAAAAGCATTTGCTCATCAAAAATTTAGAAACAGGATGCTTGAATAAACCATAATTTGCCAAAAAATGAATCCAACCAGGAGCCATGTTAGCCATAAGGACAGGATCGATCAAGGTATTAGGATGATTGGGAGCAATAATGGTAGGGCAATCCTTAGGAATGAGTTCCTTTCCCTGTATGGTAATTCGCTTAAAATATACAGCAAATACCAGACGAGCTAAGTTGTTGAGATAAATATAGATTATTTTTTGTAGCCAAGTCATGGTTGCAAATATCGCAAGGATGTTGATATTATATGCATCCTTGCGATAATGAATTTTGCTAACCTAAAATTTGCTCTGTATGATGCTTGGTTTTTACCTTAGCAATGATGTCTTCTATCACACCATTTTCATCAATAATAAATGTAGTACGATGTACACCATCATATTCTTTTCCCATGAATTTTTTCAAACCCCAAATTCCGTATGCCTTGATAGTTTCTAATTCCGTATCTACCAATAGGTCGAAAGGAAGATTATATTTAGCAATGAAATTTTGGTGTCTTTTTGTGCTATCAGGACTTACACCTAATACCTTATAGCCTTTGGCAAGTAGAGCATCATAATTATCACTTAGATTACAAGCTTGTGCTGTGCAACCAGGCGTGCTATCTTTAGGATAGAAATAAAGGACCAATTTACTACCTTTATAATCAGCTAATGAAAGTATTTTTTCATCTTGGTTGATACCAGAAAAATCAGGAGCTTTATCGCCCATTTTTAAATGTGTCATATTTTATCTTTTTAGGAAAACGCTTAGCGAGAAAATTGGTTCATACTATCGAATAAACTCTCGTTCAAAAACAGACATATTTCCTCTTTCGTCCTTCACCTCCAATCTAAATGTATGCTTACCTAGAGCCAAATCTTTTTCAAATCTGTGAGTAATAATAGATTTACTAGAATTAGGTACGAAGAGAATCCATTTTCCATCAATGTAGCCATTCCAAGTATAGGCATCTAGTTTTCTAGATGCTTTGAAATTATCCTTTAATTTGAATTGGATTTTGGAATACCCTTTTAGACTTGCATTGAAGATCGTAGGAGTGATAGTGGGAGGGACATCATCTATCATGACACAAAATTTACCTAAATCCCGTGCTTCAGCAGTAAGCATATCTGCTTCCCATGTTCCACCATGATTAACTGGTGTTTTGTTGCCTTCTTTTAAAACAATGATAGCCTTATCCATTTTTTCATGAGGAAGATTATTAGGGCGAATCCCTATTTTATACCAAGAATGGATAGCAGTTTTTTTGTCTTGAAGTTGGTGCATGGCTGAATATATCTTGCTCGATTCTTTTGGAGTGGTATTGTAATCCAAATAAAGATTTTCGTACAATACTCCTCTTGGGAAAAAGAGAAACATATCTCCATTATCTACTAGGTTGTCTTCATCATGAGCCAAAAAATAATTATAGGTAGGAAGAGGTAGCGATGAAACATCCTGCTTTCGTTTTACCCAAAAAGTAATAGTGGATGAATTCTCGTTAGCATCATAAACGATGATTTTTACTTCTTGTGTCTTATTAGCACTCAATGAAAATACGCCATCATTATTTAGAACAGGATACATAGGGATTTTATTACCTGGCATTCTATAGCAACGATTAAACCAAGCCTTATTCAATACCTTTTCTCTATGATCTATGTGAGAATTGATATAGCGAGTATTGTCAAAATGGAATTTCTCGAATTCTGTTTTATGTACCATTTCATCATCTACATAAGTCTCTATGGCATATACGCCATTCCAGTTGGCAAGACCATTCATGTGATCGTATGCTTTAATTCCTACTGACATTCTCCATGCGTCAATAGTTAATGTGTCGCCACCAATATAGTGACCACCACTTTTGCTTTTACCAATATTTTTGACAAATGGCTTTACAGGTTCGTGCCTGTCATTGAGCGGGTATATTTTGATTTGGTGCAGTTTAGGAGCAATATTATCTTTTACTGTCAATCCGAATAATAGTGGATTGATAGGTTCTTCTGTAGCAGTATTTCTTATTTCAAAATGAATATGTGGCCCAGATGATCGACCAGTATTTCCCATTTTACCTACAACTTGTCCTTGCTTATAATTGAATCTACCTAATTCTGGATTAAGATCAACAAAAAACGATTCTTTGGAAAGCTGCTGTTCCTTAATGTATTGTTCGATTTCTGAATTGAACTTATCTAAATGTGCATAAACAGTAGTGTAGCCATTAGGATGATCAATATACAATGCTTTTCCATAGCCACTTGCTTGCACTTTTATTCTAGAAACTGTACCATCTGCTGATGCGAAAAGCGGATCGCCTACTTTACCATTCTTGGATTTAATGTCTATACCAGAATGGAAATGATTAGGTCTTAATTCTCCGAAAGTACCTGTAATAAATGGTGTGTGATCCACTGGTGAACGGAAATAACTTTGGGGATATTTGTCAGCATTTACATTGGAAAAAGATAATGTAATGAACAGTAAGGATAAAAGCCAGAAATAACGTTTCATTGTCTTAGATAATTTAAGTTACAGCTTCGCAACTCGTATTAGATATTAGTGTTGGGACAAATATATAACGTTAGGTTGGTATTGTTTATTGAACTTTAAATTTAGATAGGAATAAAAAGAAAGTGGTGATACTTATTTGAAATACTGCCAAAAAGAAATCCAAAGCTTTTGGGCTTCAGATTCTCTACTAATAATAAAAAACGTTTTCTAGGAAAAAAAGGGGTTAATGTTTTAATCTTCTGATACGACTTCTTCTTCACTAGAGCAGTTACAAAGGTGTTCGTCATTTTGAATTTTGAACTTTTGTTCTGCTGTTAGTATAGTGCTGAATTGTTCGTCGTAATCATGCTGAAGCATATTGGCTTCTTTTCGCTTATCATTTAAGGATAACTTAAAGTTATCCTGTACCTTTTTTAATTCATATAAGTGTATTAATCTAAGATGAGTTATCATGCCAGTTTGATATTCATCAAGACCAATAACTTTATTTAGATTATTCGCAAAATTCTTTGCCTGTACTTCTAAAGTAATATCCTCATTGACAAGGACAATCTTGGATTCTATTTGTGCTGTAACATTTTGACTACATACAGATAAAAACAAAAACAAGAATGTTGAAAAAAAACATTTTTTCATAGCTAAGTAGGTTTGGTTATGCAAGCATAGGTGTCAAGTTATGTTTGGGCGTTAAAAATGATACCCAAATTAATTACATGTATTATATAATTAACTGCTTTATTGTTTGGCTATGAAGTAAATATACGAATAATAATAATGAGATGCTTACTTCTTATTATTTCGAGTACTTTCATGTTGATCCAGCTTTTCTTTTTGTACTTCTGTAAGGAGCTTTCTAAGTTCGATATCATAGGCTTTTCTCAAGGTAGCAGAATCTGCTTTTTTCTCTTCGTCAGTAAGAGCAGTATTCGATTTTAGTGCTTGTGCAGCTGCTATATATTCATTATATCCTGGTTGGATAGCAGCTACTTGCTCACCTGTTAATTCCAGCCTTTTTTGCCAAACTTCCAAATGACTTTTATATCTAGATTGCTTATGGATTTCTTTTTGTTGTTCATAAGTCAACGTTTCTTTTTCAGTATTCTGAGCAAAAGAATCATTTGTTCCTACAAACATCAAAAGTGTAATTGTTAGTATTCCTAATATGTGCTTTTTCATATCTATGATAAATTTAATGGTATAATTGGTTCACATTTTAACACTTGATCTTAAAAGAGTATGCCTAAATTGAAGTTAAGGCAAATTAAAATTAATAAATTATCCATTTTGACTTTATCCTTCTACTTCCTTAAAAAACGTAGTCATAGCTACGGCTATGACTACGTTTTTTAACTTGTGTAACAAAAAAATATTTCCTCAAAATTGGACATCTATTAATTTTAACTTGCCTTAGGCATACTCTAAGATAAACGTTAATTACTAAAGTAGCATTGTGTAGTATAATATTAATGTACTTTATGTAAGATTACTTACTATGATATTTACAATTTTCCCTCCACAATTTTCATAATTGCTTTCTCCTGCTTATCAGCATCCAATGCCAGCTTTTTCCCTCTGGCAATCACCTCTTTAGCGAATTTCTTATCATCTAAACCAGAAGTATTGATCTTCACATTCAAAAATGCACCATGAATAGCTGCTCTAGCACACAATGCACCAACACCTGCATCTGATACAGAATTAGGATTACCTACATTCGCCATCGCTTCACAGAGTTCGAATATTCGATATGAAGTTTCCATAACTTTAAAAGGAACTTCTATTGCATATTTGGTAGCATCTTGAATGGCTTGTTTTCTGTTTGTTTTTTCTTTATCACTACCTTTAGGCAACCTGATAGCATCCATTATCGCATTGAAAGAATAAGTATCTTCATCTACTAAAAATAATAACTCATCTTTTAATTGTTGTCCTTTTTCTGCCCAAACAGAAAATTCCTCCCATCGAGTATCCCATCCTCTTTTATGAGCAGAAAGATTAGCGACCATACCACCTAATGCTGCACCTAATGAACCTACATATGCTGCAATAGAACCACCTCCAGGAGCAGGACTTTCAGAAGCCGTTTCATCAGCGAATGTAGTCAAGTCCATCTTTGCCAATGGTCTTTGTGCGTCTGCACGTAGTTGATATTCTATGATTTTCTTTTGTGGATCGAATTCTCCTAGTTCATCTAATCCTAAAGATTTTACAGCGATTTTAATTAATTCACTTTCGCTAATACCTAATGATCTTTGTTGCTTTGATAGGAAATATTTTCCTGTTTCTAGCATCACTTTCAAAGGCACTAATCCCACCAATTCTGAACCAGTCACTCGCATTCCTCTTCTAGTCGCACTTTTATCACATTCCTCAAATGCTTTATGAAGTGGTGTATCCTTGATATTAGTTAGATTCATAGAAATCTGAGCTACACCATATTCCTCAATAAACCAACCAATCGCCTTCACAGATTTACAAGCACCAGAAGTTCTAAGCGTATTCCCGTTTTTATCCATAGCTATAGGACCAGTAATAGGATTGCCAGTACGTGTTACTCGTCCTTTTTCTCTAATGTCAAAAGCGACAGAATTAGCTCGTCTGACAGAAGTGGTATTTAGATTGACATTATAAGCAATCAAAAAATCTCTAGCACCAATGGCTGTTGCACCAGCTTGTGGATTGAACTGTGCTGGACCATAATCTGGCTTCCATTCAGAATTAGCCAATTTTTCTGGTAATCCTTCATATTCTCCTGCACGTACTGTTGCTAGATTTTGTCTTTCTGGACTAGTGGCAGCAGATTCATACATATAGATAGGAATATCCAAATGCTTACCTACATTTTCTGCTAGCTTATGTGCCCATTTCGCTGTTTCTTCCATTGAAATATTGGAAATAGGAATCATAGGACATACATCTGTAGCACCCATTCTAGGATGTTCGCCAGAATGCTTGCTCATATCTATTATTTCACTAGCTTTCTTAATGGCGAGGTATGCAGCTTCGATTGCTTGTGCTGGTTCACCTACAAAAGTTACTACCGTTCTATTCGTCGCCTTACCTGGATCTACATCTAGAAGTTTTACGCCTTCTACACTTTCGATTTCATCCGTTATCTGACGAATGATTTCCATATCTTGTCCCTCACTAAAATTAGGAACACACTCAATTAATTGCTTAGCCATGTGAAAGTCATTTATATTTGCACTGTGAAATTTTTGCAAAGGTAATGAGTTTTGAATAATCTTGTTTGCATTAACGAACCTTATTTAATAGCGTATTAAACAATGCTTTAACCTAATTTTAATTCACATCGTAGTAATTCCAAAAAATATTGCACAATTTTAGCGTTAGTATATTACGTTAAGTATTTTGTTGCAAAATATTTAATACCTATATCAATCGCATGAAATGGTCTGACGAGTGAATTATGAGCAAAAAATAAGGATAAATCTCTTGTTTATCTAATTTTACTGACTCGTCTGACGGCTTTGTGCTAGATTATACAACTTGAATTTTAATACCAAGACAAATTAAATCAATACAATGAAGACCTTTTTTATTATCATTTTTTCTCTTTTATTGTCTATTCAATTATTGGCACAAAAATCCCCTTTAGCAGATTTAGATTTGCAAAGAGATGGCAATTATTACCAAAAGAACCACATGGAACCTTTTACAGGAGTGGCTTTTGAAGATCATAAAAGTGGAAAAAAGAAAACTCGTGCTGAATTCAAAAACGGAAAATTGAATGGTAAAGTAACCACATGGCATGAAACAGGGGAAAAATCAACATTAGTCAATTATAAAAATGGAATCTCCACAGGTATAGAGTTCCATTGGTATGATACTGGTGTGAAAAAATTAGAAATAAATTATGATGGAGAAGGGTTGGCTTCTGGTATTTGCAAAGAATATTTTACTGATGGCAAATTGAAATCAGAAGGGGAGTATGTAAAAGACTTAGAAGAAGGATTGCATAAATGGTATTTTCAGAGTGGGGAATTGGATCAGACGATAGTTTATAAAGGAGGACTCGCTAATGGAAAGGTAAAGCATTATTATGATGGTGGAAAAATGAAAATGGATGCTGATTATAAAGATGCTAATCCATATGGGAAAGTGATTCTTTTCTTTGAGAATGGAGAGAAGAAGAAAGAAACTAATTATGTGGTAGGGAAAGAAGAAGGTAGAGATTTTCTTTGGTCTAATAAAGGCTTATTACTCGAAGAGAGAACCTATAAGAATGGAGAAGAAATAGGCTATAAAAATTTTAGAAGTGGTGCGATAAAAACGAAGGAAGGTTTTTTACAAGTATTCAATGAAAAGGAAAGTTTCTTTACTATCCATGTAAGTTCTCCAAAGTGGGTTCGATCCAAGTCTAGTAGAGATATTACTTATGTAGTGGATGATTTTGTATTGCAATTATTTAATACCTCTACTTCTTCTTTTATAAACGGAAGTGGTTTAGCTGATAGCGATGTATTAATGAAGCATATGGAGTACGAAAAAGGCTTCATAGAAAAAGGTACAAAATCAGTAATTGATATTCAGCACAAGTTTGGTAATTATAAAGGAGGTTCTTATTTACATTGGTCATTTGAAAATCCAGCATTGAAGGATGTTAAGCAGACGTCCAATAGAACAGTGACAAAAGAACACTATTTTACCTTTGTTTGTAATAAGCAGATATTGATACTATATGTTCCACAAACGAAAGGAAATAATGAATCCAAGATATTGAAAGACATCCAAAAAATTGCGAATAGCTTAGGAATGAAATCGGAGAGCATAGATATGAATCAGCTTAGAATTACTATTCGTGAAAATTCTGGTTTGCCACCATTGCCTGCTAATGAAATGGTAAAAGGGTATAAGAAGGATGGAGAAAGATAATATGGATGTTTAATCCATAGATGATAGTTCTTTTAAAAAAGAGGTTCTTTGACAAATGTCGTGAAAAAAGATGTGAGGTGAACAAACACCTCACATGGCGGAGCTTAAAAATTAGGCAATTGCCGTTGCAGTGTGTTTGACCACCTGCAACTTTCCACGACATTTGTCAAAGAACCAAAAAAGATAATAGACCCAAGTTGTATACAATGCAACTTGGGTCTATTATTACTATATTGGAGAAAAATTCAAAGAATATGAATCCATTCTTCAATGAAAGCAGTCCTAGTTCTACTGAAATAGAACAATCCCTACGTGATTTAAAAACGAATGATCTCCCTTGGGAATCAGGAAAAGTCATGGCATATATCTATGAACCAGATCCTGAAGCTTATGCCTTAATCAAAAAGGCATACATGATGTTTTTGACAGAAAATGGATTAGATCCTACAGCCTTTAGTTCGTTACTGAAAATGGAACAGGATGTGATTGATATTGCCATAGAATTATTGGGTGGAGATAAAAATTCAGCAGGGAATTTTACTTTTGGAGGAACAGAAAGTATCATGCTTGCTGTGAAATCTGCTAGGGATTTTATTAGAGAAAAATATCCAGAAAATACGAAACCTAATATCGTACTACCAGTTACTGCACACGCTGCATTTTTCAAGGCTTGTCATTATTTATGTGTAGAAGCCAAAGTGATTGAAGTAGATGAAGAAAGTTTTTTACCATCCATTTCTGATTACGAAAAAGTAATAGATGAACATACAATTATGTTGGTGTGTTCATCGCCATCTTATGCACATGGAGTGGTAGATCCTGTGGTAGATATAGCAGCATTGGCAAAGGAAAAAAATCTACTTTGCCATGTAGATGCTTGTGTAGGAGGTATGTATTTACCATTTGCCAAACGCTTAGGTTTTGACATACCAGATTTCGATTTTTCAGTAGACGGCGTAACGTCCATTTCTATGGATTTTCATAAATATGGCTATACCGCAAAAGGTGCGTCCTGCATTTTGTACAAAGAAAGAGAACTCCGTAAATACCAGATTTATACTTGTTCCGATTGGTCTGGATATTCTGTGGTTAATGCTACAGTGATGTCTAGTAAGACAGGTGGATCGTTAGCGGCTTGTTGGGCGAATTT
>JBNMOV010000125.1:0-11213 GCA_051275765.1 Maribacter sp.
AGATGTAACGGATGAAAAAGTCATCATGCATGGACCAGTACAAACACCTGCTTGGGCTAGGTCGAGAGCTGCAAAAATTTTAGAAAGAGAAGAAACTGAAATCGAAGTGACCATGTCCAGAATGGGTGGTGGTTTTGGTCGTAGATTATATGGAGATTTTAGTGATGAAGCAGTCGAGGTTTCTTCCTTGGCTAAATCGCCTATCCAATTGATATTCAGTAGAGAAGATGATATGACTGCTGGAACATATCGTCCTGCGATTAAATATAAAATCGAAGCATCTATAAAGGATGGCGAAATTACAGGATATCGCCTGACAGAAGCTGCCGTTAATGGCAATATGTATGCAGCCATTTCCAATTTCTTTCCAGCTGGAGCAATTCCTAATTTACAAATCCTAGGACATAAATTAGATAGCAATATTACAACTGGAGCATGGCGAGCACCTTATACCAATTTCCTTGCTTATGCAGAACAGAGTTTCTTTGATGAATTGGCGTCTATCTTAGAAAAAGATGAAGTTGAATTGAGAATGGAGCTATTGGAACAAGCTAAACCAATGGCAGAAAAAGATGAGGCTATCGAATATTCTCCTGCAAGAATGCAAGGATGTATTCGTTTAGCTACAGAAAAAGCGAATTGGGGAAAAACGGCTGATGGCGTATTCCAAGGAATTAGTGCTTATTATTCACATAATACACATGTGGTAGAAATAGCAGACGTAGAAATCAAGGACGAAGTGCCTGTGGTAATAAAAGTTACTTGTGCTGTAGATTGTGGTATCGTTGTGAATCCAGAAGGAGCGATTAATCAGATTGAAGGAGGAATTATTGATGGAATCGGGCATGCGATGTATGGTGATTTGACTTTTGAGGATGGAAAACCGTCTTCTGAAAACTTTAGTTCATACCGACTGATTCGAAATATCGAAGCACCTCAAATTAATGTACATTTTGTAGAAAGCACCATTGATCCTACTGGTTTAGGAGAACCTTCATTGCCTCCTGCAGGAGGAGCTGTCGCCAATGCATTATTCAAGGCTACAGGAAAAAGGATTTATAAGCAACCGTTTGTGAAGGAACTGGAGGTTTTGGGATAAAGAATTTAGGTTCTTTGATAAATGTCGTGAAATTTAAAGGCACTTTTAAATCCACAGTGTTTAACCCCTCCTAGCCTTCCCGAAAGGGAGGAAATTACATCGTATTTCGGAGGCTAGGAGGGTTTTTAGTAAATAAATCAACCAATCAATAACAAGAATTGTCCACATTAAAAACTAAAATAGAATTTCTAAAAGGAGTAGGTCCACAAAAGGCACAGCTACTTAAAACAGAACTCAGTATCCATTTTTTGGGAGATTTACTGATGCACTTTCCGTTTAGATATGTAGATAAAACCAAGTTTCACTTAGTGAAGGACATCGGCCCACAAAGTGATGGTGAAACTGTGCAATTAAAGGGCATTCTTCGAAGAATGGAAAATCTTGGCGATGGCAGGGCAAAGCGACTTGTTGGACGTTTTAGAGATGATACGGGGATGATTGAGTTGGTTTGGTTCAAAGGGGCGAGATGGTTGCAGAATAGCTTGCAAGTTGGTTCTGAATACATCGTATATGGCAGAGTTAATAATTTTAGAGGCAAAATCAGTATTCCTCATCCAGAAATAGAATTATTGGCGACGAGTAATATTAAAGATGCTCTTACGCTAGCACCAGTTTACCCTAGTACGGATAAATTGACGAATAAAGGATTGGATGCGAAAGGACAGCGGAAATTAATGGCTATTTTAATGAATAAAATAACGCCAGAAGATGTCCCTGAAATCATTCCAGATTACATTTTAGAAAAATTAAAATTACCAGATAGATATACGTCATTAAAAGATATTCATTTTCCTAAAAATCAGATAGATTTAAAGAATGCGACGAATCGATTAAAATTCGAAGAATTATTCTTTTTGCAATTAAGGTTATTACAATTAAGACAACATAGGAAATCGGATTTAATAGGTTATCAATTTTCTAAGATAGGGGATAAATTTCTAAGATTTTATAAAGAAAAAATACCTTTTGAACTCACTGGAGCTCAGAAAAGAGTGATCAAAGAAATCAGAAAAGATTTAGGCACTGCCAGACAAATGAATCGTCTACTTCAAGGCGATGTAGGAAGTGGAAAAACGATGGTTGGATTGATGTCAATGCTCATGGCATTGGATAATGGTTTTCAAGCTTGTATGTTAGCACCTACAGAAATTTTGGCTCAACAGCATTATGTTTCCATTGGCGAATATGTAGAAGGATTGGATATCGAAGTAGGTTTCTTATCTGGAAGTATAAAAGGTAAAAAGAGAAAAGTTTTATTTGAGCGATTGGAAGCAGGAGAAATTGATATTCTTATTGGAACACATGCGATTTTAGAAGATCCTGTTGTATTTAAAAATCTAGGATTAGCTATAACAGATGAGCAACACAGATTTGGCGTAAAACAACGCTCCAAACTTTGGAAGAAAAATAAACCTTATCCACCACATATTTTAGTGATGACAGCCACACCTATTCCTAGAACATTGGCAATGACGATTTATGGAGATTTAGATGTATCTGTGATAGATGAATTGCCACCAGGAAGAAAGGAAATCAAGACGATTCATAAATACGAAAGTGGTAGATTGCGAGTACATGGTTTTATTAAACAGGAAGTTGCTAAAGGGCGGCAAGTCTATATTGTTTATCCATTGATAGAAGAATCAGAAACGCTGGATTTACAAAATATTACAGAAGGCTACGAATCGCTTAGTCGTGCATTTCCTAAACCAGCATATCAAATCAGTGTCGTACATGGACGAATGAAACCAGCGGATAAGGAATTCGAAATGCAGCGATTCGTGAAAGGAGAAACCCAAATCATGATCGCTACCACAGTAATAGAAGTAGGCGTAAATGTACCTAATGCTTCTGTGATGATCGTTGAAAATACAGAGCGTTTTGGATTGTCGCAATTGCATCAACTTCGAGGAAGAGTAGGTAGGGGAGCAGAACAATCTTTCTGTATACTAATGACTGGCGAAAGACTTTCTAAAATAGGCAAGGAACGGGTACAAACGATGTGTGCCACTAATAATGGATTCGAAATAGCAGATGCAGATCTCAGATTGCGAGGTCCAGGAAGTATAGAAGGTACCCAACAAAGTGGTACGCTTAATTTCAGATTAGTCGATCTAGTACAGGATGGTAAAATATTAGCAAGAGCAAGAAAACTAGCTCAAGAAATATTAGAGGAAGATCTTTATTTTGACAAATCTGCTCATCTTTGCATCAAGGCTTATATGGAACATTATGGTAAGAAAATAAAAGGTTGGAGTAGGATAGGATAAGGAATAAAATAAAAAAAGTGCTTGAGGAAACCTCAAGCACTTTTTTAGAATTTGTCAGGAAGTATATTCCTAATTATTATCTTTTCTTCTAGTCACTATCGGAAATGCAGCACTTCCATAATTAGAAAATTTCTCTTCTGTTATCAATGGAAACTCGTATTGATTCATGAAAGACATAAAAAATGCAGTCAATTCATTCACATCTACATTACGAGAATGTGGTTTCAGATAATAGGCGATATGGTCTATTGTACCATTCATATCCCAAAAAACCTTAACCCACATTTTAACGCCCTTGATTTCAAAGTCTAGCGTTTCCGCATAGTTTTCCATCTCCTGTAGCATACTCAGCCACTTGATGTAGGCGATATTCATGTCCTGTTTGCAAGCATCTATGAGTTGCAAATTATATTCTGCGGAAGCAGCATCGAATTCCTCTGCATATTCCCCAATAAGGAATACCTTAGGTAATTCAACATCTTGTTCTTCGCATATTTCCGTTACCTCGCTCACACAGTCTTCATCTCCTCCTGTATTCGCAAAAGCGAAAATAGGACAGAGTGTCAACATCGTGATAAAAGCAAATTTTAAAATTTCCCCGTTCATTGTTAAAAGTATTAGAGATCAAATATAAGGAATTTAAACTTGTAAAGAAATGAAAGTCAGCATCTTTAACTTTACAATAATTTTTCTGCTGTTATCTGAACATCTTATTCCCTTGACAAAAGTTCTTATTCTCAATGTATTACTAGAACTATTTTGAATGACTTAATATTTTATAAATGGGGTCTACTTTTGGGTTTTTTAATACAAAATGGCTCTCAAAATCTATTTTGAGAGCCATTTTTAACAATTTAGATTATCTATGATTCATTTTTAAATCTCAATATCTCTAAATCTCAATATTGATTTAGTTAGCTACTAATCTAATCTTCAAACCAACTTGATCATTCACGATACCATCTTTCAGATCCTTGAATACATTGGTTGATCCATGATTTACGCCCCAATCCACACGATTGATTTTGAAATTATTAGACTCAGCGGTAACACCGTTTTCCGTAATGCTGATATTAGCATTGAAAGCTACACTTTTAGTTTGCTCCTTCATCTTCAAGTTACCCTTGATTGTATGTGTCATGCCTTCTACATCGTCTATTGGTTCTACTCCAGCGATAACAAATGTAGCAGTAGGATACGTAGCGATATCAAAGAAATCAGGACTAGATAAGTGTCCTACTAGTTTTGCCTTTGTAGCATCATCCATTCCTTCATCTGTAGCAGCCATTGCTTTCATATCCAAAACAAATTCGCCTGCTTCGATTTTACCATCTTTTATAGATAGTGTTCCTTTATTTAGTCCAATAGTTCCTACGTGATTGCCTCCAGGCTTAGAACCTTCCCAGTTCACGATACTTGAACCAGTATCTACAGTATAAGTTTTAGCAGCTGCAGATGCAGTAGCTGTGTCTGTTGCGTCGCCTGTTTCTGCACTTTCTCCAGCAGGTTCAGAAGAACAGCTAAATAAAGCTGTAGCAACAAAAGCGATCATCAATAATCTAAACAATTTCATGATTGGTATTTTAATATGTAAACGTAATTATTGTTTGTAACAAATGTTACTTCTAGAAAGTTGACTTAATTGTCTGTTTTCTATAACGCAAAGTTAATAGTACGAATCGTTATTTCTCTTAATCTAGGTTAATAAAAATAAATTAGAGAAACTCATGGTAAATATAAAGTAGGCTAAAACTCGTCAAGAAAATTATACCTAACCAACTCAATACTCTCATTTTTATCCCTGGTCTAGCGAATTCAGGCGTATGTTTACTCGTGATCAATAAGTAATTAGCGATAGCATAGAATGGTGTAGTTAGGAAAGAAAGTATAGTGGCTATTTTTAGTAAGTTGCCCATTTTATTAGAAAAGAAAATCAAAATAGCCATACTTCCTATGATCAAAATAGCCATCCATATCCAATAAGCCTTCCTATCTTTTTCTTCGAAAGCCTTTTCATCAAAGTCAGCACTTTTTATATCATCTAGTGTTGTTTTACTTCCCATATGATTAATATCTGGAAGGGATGTATTTATCAATACGCTAGCTCTCGCCATTACTCTAGGCAAAGCATCTAAACAGGTCAAGGTTGTGCTTATCATCGTCGTCAATGCAGCAATGCCAATCAGCCAGAATGCCCAAACACTTTCTCCTCCAAAAGCTTTTCCGTATAATTCAAATAACTGCTTTGAAAAATCTACACCAGATTTTTCAAAGGTTACGCCACTGCCATACATCACTAATGCTCCCAAGGAAAGAAAGAAAATAGCGAGCAATAATGTTGACCAATAACCTACATTGAAATCTATAAGGGAAGCTTCATAATTAAAATCTTCTTTGGTAGATTTTTGTTTGGATTCTGCCCAGATAGAATTCCAAACAGACATATCTACAGGAGCAGGCATCCATCCCATAAGGGAGATTAAAAAGCCAAGCATTACAGTATCATTTATAGGAAATGATTGTTTGAAATTGATGACACTAAAATCTGCTTTTCCTAATGCAAGAATAACAGCTATAAAAGTAGAAATAGTGAGGAGGATAATGATGTATTTAATAATATTGTCCAATACAGAAAACTTGCCTACATATAATATCCCTAGACAAACTGCCAACACAATCCCTGAAACCATAGCAGGCTGAGCAGGGATTTCAAATAAGAACATCAATAAACCTGCAGTTAGTGAAGTAACTGCTGCCTGAATCGTAAACATAGTAATAGGCGTGACAATAATATACGCACAAAGCACCCATTTACCCATTCGTTTATAGCCAGATAATAAAGTTTCTCCTTTGGCAGCGGTATATCTGGTTCCATATTCAAAAAATGGATACTTAAAAATGAGGATAAGAACAATCGCCCAAAAGAAGGCGAAACCATATTCCGCTCCTGCCTTAGTAGACCAATATAAATGAGAAGTTCCTACAGCAGCTCCAGCAAATAATAAGCCTGGCCCTAATATTTTTAAATAATGACTTAATTTACTCATTTTTAAATTGGTTTAAACGTTCTCTTGTGGTGAAGTTATTTGAAAATTATTAAATCATTTTTAAACAACTTCCATGCGTACTTATAAAAAACATCCTAATTTAGCAATTCTTAGAGAGAAGACAATTAATAATGTATATAAAAATGACAAGTTAGATGCGTATATCATTAATTGTCTTCTCTCTTAATTAGAAGGCTGAATAAATTACCTGTAGATGAATATTAATTTAAAAGGGAAAAATGCATTAGTAGGAGGAGGAAGTAGGGGGATAGGTAAAGCCATAGCCATATCACTAGCTAAATCTGGTGCTAATGTAACATTGATGGCAAGGAATGCAGTACATTTAAGTGATGTATGTCGCTCGTTGGATAACTCGCAAGGACAGCACCACGATTTTATGGCAGTAGATTTTAAAAATATTAATGATTTAAGAAAGAAAGTACACACACTAGTTATCCTTAAATCTATTGATATATTAATCAATAATACAGGTGGTCCAGCTGGAGGTACATTAGATGGTGCTTCTCCTGTAGAATTTTTAGAAGCATTTAATAATCATTTGGTTTGCAATCAGGTATTATCCCAATTAGTATTGACGAAGATGAAAAGAAATGGATATGGTAGAATCATCAATATCATTTCCACTTCTGTAAAGCAACCCATAGAAGGCTTAGGAGTTTCTAATACAATAAGAGGTGCAGTAGCGAATTGGTCTAAGACACTATCCAGCGAAGTAGGAGAATACGGCATAACAGTCAATAATGTATTACCTGGCTACACTTCAACAGAACGCCTAGCTGAACTGATTACTTACAGGGCTAGGAAATGGAATATCACAGAAGATGAGGTCATATCAAAAATGGAAGCAGAAGTACCTGTTAAAAGGTTTGCTGAACCTAGCGAAATAGGAGATGTAGTCGTATTTTTAGCATCTCCAGTAGCATCCTATGTGAATGGAATCAATCTGCCTGTAGATGGTGGAAAAACTAAAAGTCTATAATGAAGACGTTTAGATTTAAAGATATTAAGATTTTGAGATAAAAAAATATAATTAAATTTGTTCCATTACTTAAAAAGATTGGAACTATTAACTTTGAATAATTCCTAACCACACTTATTGAAATCAAATCTTCCTCATGGCTATATTGGGAAATATAATTAAGAGAACTATAAAATTCCGCAATAAATTTAAGCGGGAAAATCTCTCATTTGCAGTGCATCAGGACAAGACGCTTAGGCGATTGCTGAAAAAAGCTGTATGTACCGAGTTTGGAAAATATTACGGATTCAAAGAAATTCTCAAGTCTGACAATATTATTCAAGCATTTCAGAATCGAGTAACATTTCATGATTATGATAGTATCCATGATCAGTGGTGGCATCTTTCTCTTAGCAATAAGGAGGATGTAACATGGAAAGGTAGGGTGAAATATTTTGCCTTAAGTTCTGGTACGTCTGGTACTCCAAGTAAACATATTCCTATTACAGATGATATGCTTCGTTCTAATAAACGAGGAGGCGTAAAGATGTTTTTTAGTTTGACTCAATACGATGTGGATCCTGCCTTATATGCCAAGGGAATGATGATGCTAGGAGGAAGTACAGATTTAGAAGAAAAAGGAGGATACTTTGTAGGAGATTTAAGTGGTATTAATGCAAGGAATAATCCATTTTGGTTAAGTAAAATGTATAAGCCAGGTGTTAAGATAGCTTCCATTAATAATTGGAATGATCGAATTGCTGAAATAGTGAGGAAAGCACCTTCTTGGGATATTGGTTTTATTATGGGGATTCCCGCGTGGAATCAGCTGATGATAGAACGAATTGTCGACTATTATAAAGTAGATACGATTCATGATATTTGGCCCAACCTAAAAGTCTATGTACATGGTGGTGTTTCATTCGAACCTTACAAAAAAGGCTTCGAGAAACTCATGGGAAAAGAGATGCTATATATGGATACTTACCTTGCTTCAGAAGGATTCTTGGCATTTCAAGCTAGACCAGAAACCAAGGCGATGGCACTCATCTCTAATAATGGTATTTTCTTCGAGTTCATTCCTTTTAATGAAAATAATTTCGATGAAGGTGGACAGCTAATAGGGAAACCAAAGGCACTGACGATTCGTCAAGTGGAAAAAGGTATAGATTATGCCATCGTTATTACTACGAATGCAGGAGCTTGGCGATATTTGCTTGGTGATACAGTCAGATTTACAGATATAGAGCGTGCAGAAATCATTATTACAGGAAGAACGAAGCATTTCTTAAGTATCTGTGGAGAACATTTATCTGTAGGGAATATGCAAACGGCTATTAATGCAGTAGAAGATAAGTTTGATATTTCTATTCCAGAGTTCACCGTTTCTGGTGTAAAATCAGGAAAATTATTTGCTCATAAATGGTACATTGGCTGCGATACACCTCATCTGAATAAGGAAACCCTTATTCAAGAACTTGATCTACAGCTCAAAATTACTAATGATGATTACAAAACAGAACGAGATGGGAATGTGCTGAAAGATATACAACTGGAAATTATCCCTACCTGTACTTTTTTTCAATGGTTCGAGCAAAGAGGAAAGTTAGGAGGACAAAGCAAATTTCCTCGAGTGATGAAAAAAGATAAATTCATAGAGTGGGAAGAATTCGTCAATACGTCTTTATTGAGCAAAAAAATTGAAAAATAGCAGAGCGTATAGTTCTCTCCTATTTTCCAATGTCTAGTCCCCAATCTATACTTTTGGCTTGTATTTAGCCTTTTTTAAGATCTGTTGAGAATCTGTTTCGTTTATCAGATCCTGCATCGTTTCATCAGGATTCATCTTCATATATTTCTTAATAATCTGCCAACCTATCCAATTAGCAGTTCTGCCTGGCGATTCTTGTGGCATACCTGGAGAAGTAGGCGTAGGCGAAGTATATTTCATATATTTTCGCTTGTCTGTAGAATAGATCAAATCCTCATTCACAAAGAATGTCCACATTTCAAATTCATTATTATCACACCACTCTGTTTGGATTCTAGTATATTTCAGTTTTAATGAATCTATAGTATGGGGCAATAGTTGATCTAGGATGTATAACCTTTTTCCTTCTCTTACCATCGCATCCAGCATGTTAGACTCTTTGTGATCTCCAACAAGTTCACCAACCATTAATTCCATGGAAGAACTCACTAAATGTTCTGGCGTAAAAGATCTAGATTGATACCTAGGGAAAATACCATTATAAGCAGGGAAATTCTTCCCCATATAATGCTCCGTGCCAATTACTAGAATCTCTGGACCATAAGTAAAACCTTGATATCCAAACTCTGTAATACAAGTATAGACTTTGGGGATGGGCTGCTCAGGAAAATAATGATGATAATATTTGAATGCTTCCTCCAACTGCTCTTCATAAGTTGAGAAATCATCAAACTTCACCATGCAGGTATCATAAAGCATCTTCATTTGAGGGCCTTTCATTAGGTGAGCTAGGACAGCATGAGCTGAACTATCCTTCCATGTTCTTTCTCGCATCACATTGGGTCCTGCGTAGATTTCTACAAAATCAGGATGTTTTTCAGCGAGTTCAGCGGCTTTGAAATTAATGCGTGTAGAATCTATTCCATACATCTCTTTTTCAAAACGAATCAAGTCGAGTTCTATTTCTATATGCGACACATCAGGAATATTTTTACCTTTGTTACAGCTATTCAGTAAAGTTATAGCGAAAACAAAAATAATAATATAAGTAAAATAGGGCTTACTAAGCAGCCTCGAAAAGAAGGGGATCGTTATATGCTTGAATTTCATATTTATTTAAATAACTTCGTTATTAATAATAGGTTGGAATTAACAATACTAAGTATTAACTTTATTTACATATAGAATTCCTTGAGGGACTTTTATACATTCCAATTTGGATACAAACCTAATAAGTAATAATTTAAACAGAAGAATTATGAAAAAAATTGCACTATTTATTGTGTTTTCATGTTTTACTTTCTCAGCTTTTTCCCAAGATGATGGCTTTCAGTTCGGGTTCCATGTCAGTCCTACCATTACATGGCTAACGAATAATGCAGACAACAAGGCTATCGAAGGAGCTGGAGCTAATTTTGCATTTAAGATAGGAGCGGATGGAGAATACTATTTTAGAGAGAATTATGCCATTAAATTTGGTCTAGCTATGAGTTTTAATCAAGGAGGAAGCCTTGCGTTTAATAGTATTGGAGCTGATCCTATAGCTCTATTTGTAGATTCACAGGACACTATTCTTGCTTCTACAGGCAATAAGGTTAATTTCAATTACCAATATCTTGAAATTCCTTTTGGTCTTAAAATGAGAACCAACGAAATGGGGGGAATGCGTTATTTTGCTGAAATTCCTGTGCTTACTTTGGGTTTCAATACTGGTTCAAGAGCCAAAATTGAAGATGGTAACGACTTTAGAATAAGTAAGGATACAGGCTTGATGCAAATATCTTGGGGATTAGGAGCTGGAGCAGAATATGCTCTTAGCGAATCTACATCCATTGTTGCAGGTGTTTATTTTCAATCTGGATTCATTAATACCTATTATGGAAAAACAGGTTTGGATTCTATAGATGATACTAAGACTTCCACTAATGCAATTGAAATCAGAATAGGCGTTTTATTCTAGACACTAATCTTTTTTCAATATAAGTGAAACGTATTTAATAACTTGAGCCAGAATGGGTAGTAATTTTTTCTTCTAAAGAATTCAAAAAATCGTTGCATAGCCGTAGCTACGGAACTATTTTTTGTGTTTTTTAGAAGGAAAAAGAAC
>JBNMOV010000126.1:0-11211 GCA_051275765.1 Maribacter sp.
TAATTTTTTATATTAGGATTGAATGTTACTTTTTCTATCAATTTTGGTGTTGCCATTTCTTATCTGTTTTGATGATGAAATCAAAATACGAAAAACAATTCTTAGATCTATACTATTTCGACGAATCCAAGTAGAATTCTGTTAAATTTAAAAGCCAATCCAGCAATGGATTGGCTTAGGAAAATAAACTACTAACTATTATTCTATTCCTTCATTATCTTCAATAAATACTGCTTCCCTTCATCATTCGTGATTTCTAAGAAATAAATACCCTGTGTCCAGTCAGTAGTATGAATAGATAGTATATCATTTCCTCTTTCTTCTGCTACTAATTTTCCTAAAGTATCAAAGACTCGTATTTGTTGTATTGTGGATTTGTCTTGTATATTAATATGCAATTTATCTTTTGTAGGATTAGGATAATAATTAACACCTTCATTCACAGTAGGTAAACTTGTAGTAGATGAACTACCTAGCGTTAAAATATTTCCATTATTGCCTGTGATAATAATTTCTTCTCCCCAAGAATGGACACATAATATATCAACAGGATTTGCTTCCAAAGTATAATTAGTAGAAGTGAAACCATCTATATTATCCTCTATGATAAAACTCAATGACATCAATTCTCCATAGAGATTAGTCATATTCATATGATGATAGCGAGTGATAGCAAAGTCCATTCTTCCTTGTTCTAATAGGATTTTGGATAAGGTAATCAGTTCTGCTTCTTCTCCTAATATAGAATTAGAAAAGTCGATTTCAATTGTATTAGGATCAATAACTTCTGGATAATTGAAGGTTAAAGAAAATGCAATTTCATATGCTCCTGGAACAGATTGTACGACATCTCCTAAGTCGATTTGTAATTCTATCCTTTCTCTATAATCTTCAGAATCTGCATTAAAATTGACATCTAAAGGGAAACCATCTCCAGCCATTTCTCTAAGTTCATGTGCTGCGAGGTTATAATTTTGTACGATGGCTAATGTATCGTCTTGTTCCATTATACCATTTCCATCACTATCTGCATGCTTTTGGTTGATGTCTGTATTGAAAATACTGTCCCATTCGAATTCTGTTAGTTGTCCTTCCCAATTAATATTCGCATTATCTCTTATCTGTCCTACATTTCCATATGCCATTCTTAAAAAAAGTACATCTTGATTATTAGCAATACCATCATAATTGGCATCGCCTGGCTATACACAGTCGTCTGCTTCTGCAACATTATATTCCTAGTAGTACAGTCATTTGTATCTGTGACGGTTACGATATATATACCATCTGTATTGACTGTGATAAATGGTATGCTCATGCCATTTGACCATATATAATCGTCAAAAGTTTCATTGACTACCAATGTGACAGATTCTCTAGGGCAGAAAAGAGCATTGGTGTTTCCTGTATATAATATGGCTAAATATAATTTCCATTTAAAAAATATCATAAAGTATTGCCATTATTACAAAAAGTAGAGCATGATGATATTTTTTATGGCTTAGACATTTGTGCATTATTAATGAAAGTATATTATTCGCAAAATGAAGAAGAAGCATTATTCAGTTTGACGGATAGTTTTAGAATATACTTCAGAAGGAAAAAGAAAATCCCTACAGAACGCAGAAAAACTTATCTCAATTTCATTAAATTTATTCGTCGTTTAATTACTATTCATCCACGAGATTATAAAAAAATAAAAGCATTAAAATTAAAAATAGAAAATACAGATAAAGTAGCGGATAAGGCTTGGATGTTGGAAGAATTAGACGCTAGACTATCAGACGCTAGATTTCTAATAACTCTTAATAAAAACTGCTTTGGAAACGAAGTTTCCAAAGCAGTTTCAAGTCTAACGTCTAAAAGCGAAGCGGTCTAGTGTCTAGCATCCAATTTCATCATATCCTTCAATTCCTCATTAGAGAAATCGCCAATCCATTTTTCTCCGGTAGAAACAGTCAAGTTGGCAAGTTCTTTTTTATTTTGGATCAATTTATTGATTTTTTCTTCAAAAGATCCCTTCGTAATGAAGCGATGAACCATCACATTTTTCTTTTGTCCAATTCTGTATGCTCTGTCTGTCGCTTGTGCTTCTACGGCAGGATTCCACCAAAGATCATAGTGAATTACGTTATTGGCAGCCGTTAAATTCAATCCTGTTCCACCTGCTTTTAATGATAAAATGAGGATACGTTCAGAACGATTATTTTGGAAATTCTCGACCATTTCGTCCCTCTTTTTCCTGCTTACTCCACCATGCAAAAATGCAGATTCTATCCCGAATTGTTCCTCGATCATTTGACCAATTAAAGCACCCATTTCTTGGTATTGTGTAAAGATGAGTGTCTTTTCTCCATTGTCCAAAATCTGCTGAAGCAAGTCAATTAATAACATCGCCTTACCAGAAATAGCAGGAGTAGAATTTCCTTTTTTTAGAAATTGTCTAGGATGATTACATATTTGCTTTAGTGAAGTTATCAACTTGAGCACCATACCTCTACGTTTAATTCCATCTAGTGACGCAATAGATTTCATCGTTGTATCTACTACGTTTTGATAAATAGCAGCTTGTTCTTTCGTGAGATCGCAATATTGATCTTTTTCTATTTTATCTGGCAAGTCTTTGATGATAGATTTATCAGATTTTAGCCTTCGCAAAATAAATGGCGAAGTGATTTTCATGAAGCGATCCATTTGTGCTTGATCTCGCTCTATTTCGATAGGTTTAGCGAAGTTATCTTTGAATTTAGATAATGTTCCTAAGTAACTTTTATTAGAAAAATCGAAGATACTCCAATACTCACTCAATCGATTTTCCACAGGCGTTCCGCTCATGGCAATCTTGATGGGAGCATTTATTTTTTTGATGGCTTTGGTCTGTGCTGTGCCAGGGTTTTTGATGTTTTGAGCTTCATCTATGATGAGTGTGAGCCATTTTTCTTTTTGCAATTTGGCGACATCACTTCTAGCGACTCCATAAGTGGTTATCAATAAATCGGCATCTTTTAAAGGAGTTAAATCCCGCTTTGGACCATGATAAATATGTGTATTCAATGAAGGAGCAAATTTCTTGATTTCCTTATCCCAATTCGTCAATAAAGTAGTAGGTACAACAACTAATGCTTTTCTATCTTTTAATGATCCATCCTCTTTTAATTTTAATAAAACGGTGATGATTTGAATGGTTTTTCCCAGCCCCATATCATCTGCTATGATACTACCAAAACCCAATTTTGAATTTTTATATAACCATTCAAAACCGCTTTTTTGGTAAGGACGAAGCGTAGCTTTTAATTCTTTTGGAAGGGTAGTTTTTTTAGCATCTAATAAATTATTCATGATTTCTCTAGCCTTTAATCCCAGTTCTATTTTTGCTCCATCATATTCTTCCGTGAGTGCGGCTTGGAATAATTGATTACCATTTATTTTAGGTGGATCATTTAATTTACTGATTAATTGCCTAATTTCTTTTTCATCAAAATATACATAAGCATCATTTAATTTTACGATGCCAGAATATTTTTTAACCATTTTTAAAAATTCTGCAGGCGTTAATTTTTGATCGCCTACAGCTACTTTCCAATGGAAGCTTAGCATGTCATCCATATTGATAATGGATGTTTTTTTGACTACACCACTTTCCTCTGTTTCTAATGACATGGATAATTGTGGACGCATTAATTTTCTCAATGCTTTGGGTAAAAATACTTTTACTCCAAATAATTTAATAACAGGTAATATCTTGAATAAAATATCAACAAATTCTTCTGAATTAAATATTAATTCTGTTTTTCCTCCTGTTGCAACTACTTGATTTATCTGTGGAAAATAATCAGATAATAATGCCAAATCTCTTAAAATAGAAATTCGAATATGACTGTATTTATTATTTTCTAATAACTCATCCAAAGGAATTAAATTCAAAGGTTTGGACTTATCTTCTATATTGATACTTACTTTAAATCCTTCTTCTGATTCCTCTACTAATAATACGGGAATATGCGTTTTGTCAGCGATATAAAAGCGATTGAGCCAAAGCTGTATCGTGATAGGGAATTCACGTGTTTCAAAATGATCAAAGGTTTCTACATTGGAATTAAAGAAGAGACTATTTATTTCATAACTCTGTTCATTCAAAGAAAGGTTATGGTGTTCGTTCATAAAATACCCTAGAAAAATAGATAATAATGAATTGAGATAATCTTCTTTTGTAGGTTCATATATATCCTTACCAGTTTTATAAAAAACTAGATTTTTAGGAATGAATTTTTCTATTTCTCTGCATTGGAAATTTACTTCCTCATTCAGTAATGCAGGAATCCAACGAATTTTATTATACTTGATTCCTATCCTAAATAATTGAGGAATTATAGCACTGTTTATCGCTAGTTTTTTAGAAAAATAATAGGCGAGTATTAACCCTCTTAACGGAGCAGCATAATAATTGGACTTTTGTAAAGGAATAGAAGCTATCCATTTGATAAACTGATCGATTTCTTGAAATTCGACTAATCTTTTTCCTCTATTATTTCTTAAAGATACATGCATCAAATTGAAATCATCATCCATGATAATCTCAATCTGTTCTGTATTGTCCATGATGAGGCTAGGACTATCCTGCTCCTTATCTCTTTCTTTATCTTTTTTTATAATTCCTTTGGCAACATTGGTATATGCCTTATCCAAAATCTTCTTGAAATCTCCATGAGGGAAAAAACTGGGTTTTTCAGAAAGGATTGTCAATATGTTATCCTTACAAGAAGGGATTTTAGAAAAATCGAGTTGTTGATAAGCGTATTCGTCCCATATTTCTCCACCTTCTCTGTAGGAATAATCTTGCCAGACATCAGTTATAGTCAGTGTTTGAATTTCCTTACCTTTTCCTATGGAATAACCTACACCTTCCAAAGCTTTGAATAGATCAAAACCACGAAGTTGTAAGACGACGAAAGGATTTTTATCAATTTCATTGGCGACCATATAAAGGACTGCAGCCATATGTTTGCAAGGCACAGCGAAGTCTGGACAGGAACAACTACCTTTCATATCATTCCAAGAACGAGGAAAAATACGAATGCCTTTTCGTTGACAATCGTCATCTAAATGATGAGGCAATTCACGATTTAATAACTTAGAAAGGTGCAAAGGATTCTCAGTGATGATACCAATGATTTTGGCTTTGGTAGAAGCATCGAATTCAGGAATAGAAAAATTGACTTTGTAAGGTCTTCTTTGGCTACCGTTTACTTTAGCAGAAATTTGATTGCCAACGATATCAATATCATAAGCTGCTCCCTTATTTGCATAAGTTTTTCCTCTAGGTAATCGACTAGAATAATCTATACTTCGTAAGGCATTCAACCATTCCTTCCCCCACCACGTATTTCCGTACGATTTTCTCATTCCAATATTTTAAAAACCTTCTAAATATTTATAAAGACTCCTCTTGTACTCGCACGAATACACTTTATACACTCATTTTAATACCCCAAAAAGCTAATAGTCAACAACCCACCTCCAAAAGTAACCAAAGTAACCAGCAGAATAACAAAGGTATAACCCATGATTTTTCGCATATCCAGATTAGCAATAGCCAAGAGAGGAATCGTCCAAAATGGTTGAATCATATTCGTCCATTGATCACCATATGCAACGCCCATAACTATCAAAGAATGACTCGTTCCCAGCTTATTGGCGGCTTCTATAAAAACTGGTCCTTGTATGACCCACTGTCCGCCACCAGATGGAACAAACATATTCACAATTCCACTAGATAAAAATGCTAAAAAAGGAAGCGTTTCTGCTGTCGCAAAATTAACAAAAGCATCTGACATAATTTGTACTAAACCTGCATCTTTTATCAATCCCATGATCCCTGCATAAAATGGATATTGTAATAAAATAGGTCCTAATAATTTACTAGCATCACTAATGAGTTCTACATAGTGTTTAGGCGATTTTGCTAATAACATCCCTAGCATGAGAAATGTCCAATTCACGATGTTGAGATTAAGACTAAAGCCCTCATTCCAAAACCAATGCACTAAATATCCTAGTACCATTAAACCAAAAATAAGGATGAGTATTTTGCTATCATCAAATTTATCGCCTATCGTTTTTTGTTTATTAATATGAATGCTAGCTTCTGTTGTTCCTAAGGAAATTTCATCATCTAGAATGCTTTCGTTTTGCTTATTTTGTCGTCGTCTTCTTTCTTCTTTTTCTAATGTATCTGCCTTAAGTTTGAATACATCTTTAGCATCTGGATGCATGAGTGGACAAACCAATGTAATAGCAATCAAAGTGACTAAAGCGATACCAATATTCCAAGAAGTAAAAATGGTATCTGTCACAGGAATGACGCCCATCGCTTCTTCCAAAATATGCCCTTCTGTAGCCACAAATAGAGCAGAACTACTAGAATATCCCATATGCCAGATCACGAATCCAGCATAAGCACTCGCCACTAAAAGAGGGTAGTGGATATTCAAACCTTTTTTGTCGCCTTCTATGGCGACTTGCTTGGCGATAATCGCTCCTACGACTAAACCTAATGACCAAGCAAATAGATTCGCTATGCCAGAAATAGCTGCGACTAACATATAGGATTGATACTCGCTATTAGGAATTTTGGCGAGTGCAGAAAGTCCTTTTTTTACAGCATCTGTATGTGCCAAAGCATGTGCAGTAATCAAAGTAATACTCAATTGTGCCATGAACGCCAATAAGGCGGATAATCCTCCTCCCCATGCTGCAATAGCTTGAACAGGCGAAGTATCTGTAAAACCAAAAGTGAGTAGGAAAGTAACGAGCGTCAGCAATATCACAAACACAAAAGGATCTGGATAATACTTCTCTACAAATGTGACGAATGGACTAGATAGGCGTTGGAATATTTTCATGTTATAATAATAGTGAAAATTTCAGTAACATCGGAAATCTTTGAGATTTCTGATGTTTTGATTTGCTAAGATTCTGGACTTCTGTTTGGCAAAACTTCAAAAGTTTTGAAAAATTTCGAAGTTGATGAGATGAAAACCATACACTTTTTGTTCTTGTATAATTCAAAAGAAATACAGGTCGCCATGTCAGGTGTTTGTTCACCTGACATCAAGCGGAGAATTAAAATAAAGCCGCCGTGTCAGGTGAACAAACACCTGACACGGCGGCTTTTAATTGATTATAAATATTTTATCTTATTTGCGTTTTTCCAAGAAAACTAAAATATTTTATTCAATTACTTGTATATGGTTTTAAAGTTGATGAGATGAAAATCTCGTTCAAATGTTAAAATTCAAATTATTTTATGGAAAAACAAGTTTTTTATACTCTTATGATTAAATAGAAAGGTTATGAAAAATTTAATACTTGTCTTCTTTGTCAGCTTATCATTTATTGCAAATTCTTTTGCTCAGAAAGTACATGACGATGCTTGGACTGCTGCTGAAAAAATAGGACAAGAAGTAGAAATATCTTGCGAAATAGTCAGTACTTATTATGCTCCAAAATCAGATGGTCAGCCGTTTTTTTTGAATATAGATGTAGACTTTCCTGAGAATCCAATTACGATCATCATTCCTAGAAAATACATCCTTAATTTTCCTGTACAGAGCCTTCAAAACAAAAAAGTCATCATCAAAGGATTAGTAAAAGGAAATAGAAATGGTAAGCCTACCATCTTTTTAAAGGATGAAAGGCAGTTGATTATTGTGGAGGATGTGTTGATGAAATGATTTTTCTTAATCTTCTTCTTTTATGTCTGAAATAATGCTGAGTAAAGCATTTATTATTTGGTTTTTAGTCATGTTTATCTGACTTTGAGAAGCAGTTCCCATTGTTTCCTGTTTTTTTGCGGAGTTCCATCTGGAAGATTGAATGATTAATGCATTTGTATAATCATCTGGTGCATTATCGATTAGTAAATCAATGGCTTTATCTGCACTTCCTTTTCCGATGTGTTTTTTAGCTTTACTTAGATAATCAGGTATATTTCCATCATCATTGTTGTTTTTATTACCTGCATTTTTACCATTATTTCCAGAGTAATTGTGATTAATGACGATGTTAGCACCGTCTCGTGTAATTATATTACCATCTCCACTTACAGCATTATTGGTGTTGTTATGATTATTTGTAGTGGTGTTATGTATATTTACATTGTAATTACTAATAATATCTCTTCTTATCGCCTCGATTTGATCGAGGCTCTTTGATTTTATAATTTCGTTTGCGTTCTTTGCCATTACATTATTATTGGCAGAGATGAAGAAATTCGCATCTAGTTTATCTGCAAAATTAATGATAGGTGTTTGATCTTTATTCAATGCTATCTTGGCCTCATTAGGGACCATTCTGAATAAGTGGGAAATTATATCCAAAACATGGATGTAATTATATCCTATGCTTTTAGCACCATTTAAGGCAGTAACCAAATGCTTAGTAAATAAGCTATTACTATCCCCAAAACTGATATAAGATTTTTCGTCATCTTTACAAGAAGCAATAAAAACCTTGCCTTCTCCACCATTTAATTTAGAAACAATAGGAGCATTAGCACGTTTTCCTAGTGATTTTTCTTGAGCTTCTCCTATACTTTTTTCTGTAATATGCTGCCCTTCTGCATGGCAACAATCCAGTAAAACCAATAATTTATCAGCTTCTATCGAATTTATTTTATCTGTGAAAGTCTCAGAGGGAAGAAAAGTATCAATATCATCGAAATTCACGTCATTAGGAACTAGAAAATAACGTTGTTCATTATTCAACCAAGGTAATTGAGCGCCATGTCCAGAGTAATAAACGACAGCAGTTGCCCCTTTTACGCCTTTAGTATTAGCGATGAGTTTGTCTAATCCTTTTTCTATGTTTGCCCGTGTTGCATCCTTGCCAGTCAGTACTTCTACATTTTCTGGAAGGTATCCAGCTTTACTAGGATCAGCGAAAACTTTGGCAATATCTGTGGCATCACGTTCTGTAATAGGTAAATCGTTTCCTATTCCTATGATAAGGGCGTGACCTTGTTTGAATGTACTCATTTTGCTTTGGTTTTACTTTTGTAAGACGGGGTTTTGACTAATAGAATCATTCTGATTCCGTATTTTTTTAAAAATAGTAAAAATCATTATGTATAAATAAAAAATTGCCATTACAATTTCGTGTAATGGCAATTTTTATCTTGAAATATTAGTATCTCCTATCTTAAAATCCCATTTTTTCAAAAGGATCTCCCTTAATAAGACTTCTAGAAATCACAATACGTTGTATTTCAGAAGTACCCTCATAAATCTGTGTAATCTTAGCATCGCGCATTAAACGTTCCACATGATATTCTTTCACAAACCCATATCCACCATGTACTTGCACTGCTTCTGTAGCAACATTCATTGCTGTTTCCGATGCAAAAACCTTCGCCATAGCTGATGCACGATCGTAGTCTCTACCATTATCCTTTAACCATGCAGAACGATAAACCATCATTTTGGCAGCTTCTATCTGTGTAGCCATGTCTGCTAATTTGAATGCGATAGCTTGATGTTGATTAATCGTCTTACCAAATGCTTTTCTTTCATTAGCATACAATCTAGCCATTTCATAAGCACCTCCAGCAATTCCTAAAGCCTGTGCAGCTATACCAATTCGTCCACCAGAAAGCGTCTTCATCGCAAATTTGAAACCAAATCCATCCTCTCCAATTCTATTTTCTTTAGGAACTTTTACATCATTATACATGATAGAATGTGTATCAGATGCTCTAATTCCCAACTTATCTTCCTTTGCTCCAATCGCTACACCATCCCATTTTGTTTCCACAATCAATACATTGATACCTCTGTGCCCTGCGTCCTTATTAGTCTGTGCAATAACCAAGTGAACATCAGATGTACCTCCATTCGTGATCCAATTTTTCGTACCATTCAATAAATAATGATCGCCCATGTCTTCAGCGGTAGTTTGCTGACTAGTCGCATCAGAACCTGCTTCTGGTTCTGATAAGCAGAAAGCACCAATATTCTCGCCAGTGGCTAACTTAGTGAGGTACTTTTGTTTTTGCTCCTCTGTTCCGAATGCTTCTAAACCCCAGCACACCAAAGAATTATTCACAGACATGATCACAGAAGCAGAACTATCTATTTTTGATAATTCCTCCATTGCCAATACATAGGAAATGGTATCCATTCCGCCACCGTTATACTTAGGAGAAACCATCATTCCTAGGAATCCAAGTTCTGCCATTTGACGAACTTCATCCTTAGGATAGGTCATATTGGTATCCCTTTCGATTACGCCAGGCTTCAATACGTTTTGTGCGAAATCTCGTGCAGCTTGTTGTACTGCTAATTGCTCTTCTGTTAATTCAAAGTTCATGATGCAAATTTGATTCTATGATTAGGTATATCCTAAAATTTTAGCGAAAATACGCTAATTTCATGATTCCCACAAATAGAATGGTTGAGTTATAAAAAAGTTGTAAAAAAAACACCTTGCTGAAAAGCAAGGCATTTAGTGAATAATGCTACATTTGTTTTTATCTCATAAGTGCTACATCCCCTTTAAAGAATGTTTCTTCGCCACTCATACTTTTTATAGTAAATAAATAAATATAAATATCAGAAGGCATATTCCTTCCTTTGTATGTTCCATTAGGAATATTATGTACGAGCTCTCCCCACCTATCAAATACTTTAAATTCTGTAATTTCATACAATAAGTCATCATTTATGATGTAGAATTTATCATTTAATTCATCTCCATTAGGCGTGAATAAATTAGGGATTGCTATATCTAATATCGTAACAGTAATGCTAATTTCCGCTAAAAATATACAACCTTCTGGTGTTGTAATTTCTACAGTATAAGTAACATTTTCTAAGGGATTGATAATAAGCTCTTCATCTTCTGATATTTCTCCATCTCCTGATGTCCAGAGATAAGTAGAACGAGGAGGAACATTTTCTACAGTCAGTGTAGTTCCTTCTCCTACTGTGATTTGAGTTCCTTCAGATGAGGTAATCGAAATATTAGGATCATTTACTACTTCTACAGTAAGCATATTAGTAGCTACACAATTTCCTAAAGTATAGGATACTTGATAGGATGCTCAAAATTTAAAATGAAAAGTTCCCCGTGTTTTTGAACGATGTTGCTTTGTTCATTCTAACTATCTTTTTAAAGATATAAAACAAAAAACAATTACACAAATACCAAAAATTA
>JBNMOV010000127.1:0-10974 GCA_051275765.1 Maribacter sp.
AAATGTTCCAAGACTTGCCAGATTGGCGTTTCCTCGTCTACCGTGAAATTATCTTCTTTGGTGAATCCTGCAAAAATTAATATTGCGGATATTATGATGAAAAATGGAATGAATCTTTTCATAATTATGGTTTTTCATCTTATAAATTAAATGTTCTCGATATAGTAAATGCGATACGGAACTGACCTTCCCCCCAAGTTGAGCGAGTGTATGGAATATAATCTGTTTCTGCGATTCCTTGAGAATTGGTAAAGTTGATTTGGAAGATGTGTCCTCCTGTTTCCATTTCTAAACCTATTCCAAGAGATGGGTAATAACCATTTGATCTATTGTGAAGACTAGAAAAAGGAACAGTAGAATCTGCAATGATTCCAAATACCTTACTAATTTGTAATCTAGCAGCTGCAGATACGAATACTAAGCCATTGCTTTCATCCGATGCTACTATATTTCTGTGGACATATCCTGGCGATAGCTGTAGTGAAAAACGCTCACCAAATTTTCTTGCGATGATTACCTGGGCAGAGTATGCCATTCTATGTGAAAAGCTATTGAATTCTTGAATGGTACCAGAGTCTGCTGCTTTCTTTTGGGTGGACATAGTAGAGATGCCATAAAAAGTCATAGTTAAAGGCATTCCTTTTCCCTTTTTTTGTCGCAGGAATCTGTACTTGAATGTACCGACCATATTTTGCTGTAAGCCACCATTGATCCCTGAACCTTTCATTCTGGATATTCCTACTCCGATATTATCTGTGATACCATATTCTGCACCAATGGATATATCTGCTGCATTTTCTAATCCACCAAAGGTTTGCCAACCTCCTAAATCTCCTGCGATATCACCAAATTTATGACCTATTCTAATGTCTAGTGTCTTTTTAGGAATGGTCTCGGAAGAGGTTACATTCACCATTTTAAAAGACTTGAACGTCTGATATACATATGGATCTTCTCCTGAATCCTGTGCCTGAATACTCGTCAAAACAGAGAGCATTACTGCCCAATACAAACATATCTTTTTCATAATAATTAGTTTTCATCAATTTAAGAAGCTATAAAAATGAATTTGTACCTAGTTTTCTGGATAACCATCATTTGCCCAGCATTGGATAAGTATTAGATTCTCTGTGGTAAGTGGAGTAGCTTCAATAGGAGGCATACGAGCTCCGTCATTACGAGAAGTAATGACTCTATTGAAGATTAAATCATCATCGATTGCTGCTTGCATTCCTGCATAGGAATTATAATCACCAGGACCTTCACCATTGCCATCATGACAACCTGCACCTGCACAGCTTGCATCTATGATGGGTTTTATTTGAAGGTCATAAGTGACGATATCTGAAGTGTTGCAGCTAATATCCTCCGAAGGTTCTAGCTTGTCGTTGGTACAAGAAGATAATATAAATAAAGTGAGACAAGCTAAAGAAGTTCTAATTTTCATTTAATATATGATTTAGGAAATAAGTAAATAATAATATGAAATAAAAAGAACAATATAGATGTGCATTTTATTATTTTCCTATTCTTTTAATAAGTAAATTACTTTTGCAAGCTAGCATTTTTTATTAAAAATATAATATTTTTTTGATAAGATGCCTTAGTTTATTCTTTTGTAGCTATTAGGATGAACTAATTATAATGTTCAAACATTATTAAATAAGTCGTACTTTTGTACTGGCTTTATTGTAATAAAAAATTAAAGAATTATGTATCCAATAGAATTAACAGCTCCAATGTCAAAAGACCTGACTAATCATGGTTTTGAGGGGCTAACATCTGGAGAAGCAGTAGAAAACGTATTGTCTGCAAAAGAAGGTACTGTGCTTTTAGTTGTCAACTCTGTTTGTGGATGTGCTGCTGCTAATGCTCGGCCAGGTGCTAGAATGTCTACAGAAAATGCTAAGACACCAGATAAACTTGTTACTGTATTTGCAGGAGTAGATAAGGACGCTGTGAATAAGGCTCGTGAGTTCATGTTACCTTACCCTCCTTCATCACCTTCCATCGCATTATTCAAGGATGGGAAACTGGTTCATTTCTTAGAGAGACACCATATCGAAGGAAGATCTGCCGATATTATTGCTGGCAATCTAAAAATGGCTTTCGATAGATATTGTTAAGATTAGATATTAAGATTTCGAGATGCTGAGATTTTAAGATAGAAACCTATCTAGAAATTTTAGTATTTGACATCAATTAAAAACCAAGTTGTGATATTCACAACTTGGTTTTTTAATTCTAAGTATCTCAAAATCTAGCTACGTTCTATTAGCCATTTTTTGGATAGACATAATGATTTGATCGAGTTCTTTAGGATAGGGTACATATTGCACATTATTTCTATCTCTTCCCCAGACTGTAATTGTGATTACTTTTTTTCTCTGACCATAAGCAACAGCTAGTCGCAATGGTATGGGAGTAGGTTTTTCTCGTTTCCTCTTCATGCAGGCTTCATCCTCACAATCGTATATTCTTTCTAATCCAAAGAAATTCTTAGATAAGATATATTCTGCGAAAGCTTCCAGTTCATCTCGTTCGATGTTCTTTTTGGTGACGATGAGTCCATTATTTACACTTTGGAATTCTTTGATGAGCCTGCCTGTACTTCTGATTTGTACATAATCTCTGAGTACTGGATCTATGCCTCCATAAAATCCTCCACCTATAAGTTCTATGCTAATGTGGATAGGCTTTTCTTCTGCGAGTAAATTTCGATTTCTCTTCTTTTTATTCTTCTTATTTCTTTTATTCCTTTTCCTAGCAATGGATTTTGGATTTTCTGCTTTTACATCTACTAGTGGCAATTCATTCGCAGGAACTACGAATGGAGCTTCTGCACTAGTTACAGGAATAAAGTGATATTGGTATGCACCTTTACTATTAGGCTGAGTGAATTCCAGAACTAAGCGTTCTTTAGAAACTTCAGCTACGTAGAATTTTTTGATATGTTTGAAATTGTAGAATAATTCAGAACCATTCAAACTCCAGTTTCCTCTTGTCGTTTTTCCATTAAGAAATTGTCTGAAGGAATAATCGTATTTCAAATAAATAAAAAAATCATACTTGTCATCTGCCTGATGTATAGCAGTATTGGACTCTACGTGTAGAGCATAGGTGTACTTCCATTTGGTTTCAATGAGCTTATTTTCATTGACTGAACCATATGGAGAATCGCTACTAGATCGAGTTTGAGCGTCTAGGGTGCTGTACATTCCCATAATGAGGGAAAATAACAGGATATACTTGAGCACATTCATATATTCATTAGGTATGTTACAAAAAGGGTGTCAGGTATCAAGTTAAAAGCTATCTCGTTGTATTTTTTCATAAAGGAATCTAAATTACAGAAAACCAAGGACAATATTATGGTCCTTACTTGTCTTTCTGTTAGATACATATTATAAAATACAAAGATGTTGCCAAAAGACAACATCTTTGTGTTAGGGTTTTGTGAAGATGTGTTATCATTCACTTATTTTAATATATATTATTTTCCAAATTTTAATCCTATGGTCAGTAAAATATTGTCAGATGATAAATCATTCTCTAACATTGGACTACTGGACTCTTGAGCATATGCTTGATAAAATTCACTTCCTGTGCGATGTACATATGCTAAATCTATGAAGAAATTCTCCTTTCTGTATCCTGCACCTATACTGAACTGATTGCTATTGAATAGTTCTGTATTATTCACATATGGATTTCCAAATAAGGCATAGCCTGCACGAACTCTATATTGCTTCTTGATGACGAATTCTGTTCCTACTTTAAGATTAACAGTTGACTGAAAAATACCCTTTATTTCTTCATTGAGTTGGCTTTCTAGTACTAAATCGCCAGAACCTGAGACATTGTTGAAATTATATTTATTCTTACCATAATTCATGTATTCTACTTCTGCTGATACGAATCCCATTTTTTTAATAATGAATCCCATATGTCCCTTTAATCTCATTGGAGTGCTTTGGCGATATTCATAATTGAATACTTCTGATTCTGATTCTAGTTCGCTTGTAGCACCACTCAAGGTGAGATTTGAACTCACGCTATTAGAATAACTATCTGTAAGGGATAACCAAGTAGGAGAGTGCAAGGATGCTCCTAGTCTTACTGCTTGATTAACTCGATATATCGCACCTATATTGATATTTACTCCAATTCCAGTTGTATTTAGGTTTTCCCTAAATTCCATGCTATTGAAATTAGCGATAGAATCATCTTCGTCTGTTTCCTCATAGGCTTTGGTAGAAGTATAATTGACAAAAGGAATACCTATGCTCGCACCAAGATATAGCTTGTGATCAAAATTACCTCCAGCCGAAAGATTCATTTCTCCCATAGAACCAGAATTTACTACATTCTGGAATTTGGTTACCTGATCTTCTGAACTGAAATCATTTTCATAGAATGTAGGTACTGAGCCATCTGGTAAGTAAATTAAATCTGTATCATATGCCAACCCTGTATCCAAATCACTGAGTTGGCTAGGATCAGATCCCTGTGCCATATTCAAGAAATGATTGACGATAGAGCCTTGCGTTTTTCCTGTGTAGTTGAATGTTTGGTTGAAATCTGCTAGTTTATTATATCCTAAGCCAAAATTGATGGTCTTCCAATTTCCAGGCTTTGATTGGGCAAAAATAATGGATGCATGACTGATGTTGACTTTAGTGTTTTTTTCAGAGAAAGTACTCCCATCAAAATTGGATTCCGTTCCAGAAATACTGATGCCTGGAGTAAGAGCAAATTCAGATCTTCTAAATGAAGCTATACTTGCTGGATTACTGATGATAGAGGAATAATCTCCACCTAAGGCTCCTGTAGATCCTGCTGTAGCCATATATCTTGCAGAGCCTCCATATTGCCAATAAGAGTATCTGAGTGCATCGCCTGCCGTTTGTGCAAATGAAATGATACTGACAGAAAGGAATATTAATATTACTGTGATTTGCTTCATTTTATGTGTGGTTTTTAGACGCAGTTGTTTCTAAACAATTGCAATATTAAAAGCTTGTTGATGGAGTTAGGGATGGCAAATAAATAAGTGTCTAGAATTGATGAAGTCAAAACGGACAGTTATCTATTCAACATTCCTTAGTGTGAGATTTAGATATAACAAAGGCGGATAAGAATATGTAACTTCCATATTATCCGCCTTTGTGAATCCTTAGCGTTTTATCTAAGGAACATGATATTATTTTGGATTTTTTCTTCCTGAACGAGAAGAAGATTTTTTGCTACTACTACCGCTTCGTCCGCTACTAGAAGAACCACTACTTTTTGGCGTAGATGATCTTGGTTTCGAACGAGGAGGAGTAGAAGAACGAGGAGGAGTGGTGGAGCGAGGCTCACGTCCGCTTCTGCCAGATCTTCCTGTAGAACGAGTAGGTTCAGATTCTTTTACATCAGTTTTAGTCCTTCCGCTACCTGTTCTTGTATTCCCATTGTCGTTAGAATCGAATTCGACAGGAACTTTAGCTGTGTTTCCTTTAGTTATTGTTCTTCCTCCAGCTTCGAAGTACTGCAATTCTTGCTCTTTCACTTCTCCATTATCCCTTCCTTGCTTAACACCACTCAGTCTTCCATTTCCAAATGCATCCACAGTACCTCCTCCTGTACCTGTACGAGGACCATAGTTGGAATTATTAGCTGTAGGATAATCTGCATTAGGATTATAGCCACCATTGTTACCATTATATGGATTGCCTCCATAATAACCATAAGGGCTATAGTAAGAACTATAATATGGATTAAAACAAGGATCTATGTATGAATTATAATAAGGATTATAAGCATATGGATTGTTGTAGCCGCCATAAGGATTACCAAATCCGTTACCATTAAAACCATAAGGATTGCCAAAAGGCATCATATGTGGATTATGACCAAAGCCCTGACCAAAGCTCACGAATACACTAGGTCCATTATTGTAATAGAAAGGGTCTATGTATGAATTATTAGTGAACCAAGGATTGTAATATCCAAAAGCTGCATTACGAGGGTTATTGAATCTTCTTATACGACGAGAGTAGAAGAAATCATCATCATAGTAATAATCTTCATCATCAAATGCTTCATCCACATATTCATCGCCTGATTCACTATCTCCGTATTCATCTTCTGTAGGAGCTTCGAAGTTCTCATCTGTAGCAGGATCGAAATACAGATCGTCCTGTGCGACTACTGATGTATTCCATACTAGGATGGAAAATAAAATCATGGTGCTTAGATAACTGTATATTTTCATCATTATAAATTTTAAGTCAAAAAAAAGGAATGACAATATTCCATTCTTCTTTTTAATGGGTCTAGAATTTATTAAAAATTAAACTTCTAATAAACTCTTATACCTTTTAGACGTAAGTCCCGTATAATTGTCATCCACAAATTATTACTTTTGCATGATATTTTGTGTTAAAGACAATTTAAACTGGCATTTCTTTAGTCATAAAAGTGTTAATGTTTGCTAGTTTGATATTTTAACACTAGTTAAGGAACAAATTAAGAGATACGTAAGTTCATCTCTTACAAAGGATTGTGAAATTATTTTCTTTGTTGTTGTCATTACCCGATTTTGGACAAAAATGATGACAATGAAGTTTTTTGAAGATTATTGTGAAGTGAAAAGCTACTTTTAAAAAGTAGTTTTGTAGCAAGAAGCTGTTTAATTTGGCTTTTGAAAATTATTATAGTTCATTTTTTTGCTGATTGAGGTATGAAAATCGGAGCTACGCCATAGTGTAGTGAGTATTTTCAAAACGAGAAGCAGTGAGAAAAGGGATGTAATAAATTGATAGCGTTAAATTAAAATAGCTTTTCAATCAGGAGTTTTTGAATAACTTCAATATAAATTACCATTAAAATTATGGCAAAGGACAGTATTACGGAAAGGAGTGAGAACTACTCCACATGGTATGGTGACATTGTGAAAAATGCAAATTTGGCAGAAGCTTCTCCAGTGAGAGGTTGCATGGTCATCAAGCCCTATGGATTTGGGGTATGGGAAAAAATGAAAGAACAACTGGATAAGATGTTCAAAGAAACAGGACATTCCAATGCTTATTTTCCGTTGCTCATTCCCAAGAGTTTCTTGAGTCGTGAAGCAAAGCACGTAGAAGGTTTTGCTAAAGAATGTGCTGTAGTGACGCACCATAGATTGATGAACGATCCTGATGGCGATGGCGTAATTGTAGATCCTACTTCTAAGTTAGAAGAAGAATTGATCATAAGACCTACTTCTGAAACGATCATTTGGCATACCTACAAAAACTGGATTAATACGTATAGAGATTTGCCATTATTGATTAATCAATGGGCAAATGTAGTGCGTTGGGAATTGAGGACTCGTCCGTTTTTGAGAACAACAGAATTTCTTTGGCAAGAAGGGCATACTGCTCATGCTACTAAGGAAGAGGCAATGGATGAATCAAGAATGATTCTGGATTTGTATGCTAAATTCGCAGAGGAATGGATGGCGATGCCAGTTGTAAAAGGTATCAAAACAGAGAATGAGCGTTTTGCTGGAGCAGAAGAAACTTATACGATAGAGGCGTTGATGCAAGATGGCAAAGCATTGCAATCTGGTACATCGCATTTCTTAGGACAGAATTTTGCGAAGGCATTTGAAGTGACTTTTCAAAATCAGAATAATAAGGAAGAATTTGTTTGGGCGACATCTTGGGGAGTTTCTACTCGTTTGATGGGTGGCTTGATCATGACGCATTCTGATGATGATGGTTTGATACTTCCTCCCAAGTTGGCACCAATCCAAGTAGTGATCATTCCTATTCCAAAACCAAATGCTGAAATCAATGAAGCAGTTGAAGCAATCATGGAGGAATTGAAAGCGAAGGGTATTTCTGTTAAATATGATATGGACAAGAAAAAACGTCCAGGTTTCAAATTTAATGAATATGAAATGCTTGGAATTCCTGTTCGATTAGCTTTAGGAAAGCGTGATTTGGCGAATAGTGAAATCGAAGTAGCTAGAAGAGATACGAAAGAGAAAAAGACGCTTCCTTTAGAAGGTATAGCGGATTATGTGGAGAATTTATTAGTAGATATTCAAGCGAATCTTTTGGCTAGAGCTAAAGCGTTTAGAACTGATAAAACGACTTCTGTTGATACTTTCGAAGATTTCAAAACTGTATTAGAAGGAAAAGGTGGTTTCATTTCTGCACATTGGGATGGAACAACTGAAACAGAATTAGAAATCAAAGAATTGACGAAAGCGACGATCAGATGTATTCCTTTAGATCAAGAAGATGAGGATGGAGTTTGTGTCCTTACAGGCAAACCTTCTAAGAGGAGGGTTTTGTTTGCTAAATCTTATTAATTAGACGTTAGACCGCTTCGATTTTAGGTCGCTGCATTACTAGACGCTAGATAAATAAAAGGGTTTGAGAACAAAGTTCTCAAACCCTTTTTATAATTATAATGCTCTGTTTAGTCTAGTATCTAGGAGAACAGCGATTTAAATTCGTCCCAAAATACTCATAGAGACAATGTTTTTTCTAGAACCCTATTCTTCAGGTTTCTCCATACCTTCTATATGTGTGACGAGTTCTTCCAGATTCCAAGCATCTTCCAATTTGAAATCTCCAATGGATGTTCTACAAAGTCTAGTCAAATAAGCACCACTACCCATTGATTTTCCCAAGTCGTAAGCCAATGAACGAATATATGTTCCTTTGCTACAATCTGCTTCGAAATCAAGGAAAGGTAATTCCAATTTTGGAAAATCTAATCTTGTGATCGAAACTGGACGTGCCTTTACTTCTACTACGATACCTTTTCTAGCTTTTTTATACAATGGCTGTCCATCCACTTTTATAGCAGAATACATAGGAGGGAGTTGCTGAATATCGCCAACGAAATCAACTTTCTTTTCCTCCACTAAATCTATTGTAATATGCTCAAAAGGATAAGTTCCATCCACTTCAGTTTCTGCATCGTAAGAAGGAGTAGTTTCTCCTAACTTCATTGTACCAATATAGGATTTAGGCATTCCTTGAAACCCATCGATACGCTTAGTGAATTTTCCTGTGCAGATAATCAATAAACCAGTAGCCATAGGATCTAGCGTGCCAGCATGACCTACTTTTATCTTCTTGACATCCAATAAGTGCTTTATCTTAAACCTCAATTTATTCACCACGTCAAAAGAAGTCCAGTCCTTAGGTTTATCTACCAAAAGTACTGCACCAGCCTTAAAATCATAATCTTTATTAGAAAAATCGTATTCCATGTTGTGTGAAGTTATCTTAGGAAAGTCCAGCCAATAGCTATCAATCCTACTACAAAACAGTAGATGCTAAAATAAATAAATTTACTTTTCTTCACTAGTGAAATCATCCATACACAAGCTAAGATGCCAGTGAAAAATGCTGCGATGAATCCTGCGATGAATGGGATAGCGTCGCTACCTGTTCCCATGATTGTTCCACCATCCAGAATATCTTTAGATACTTTTCCTAGTATCAATGGAACGACCATCAAGAAAGAAAAACGAGCTGCTTTCTCTCTATCTACACCTAATAAAACAGAAGTAGAAATTGTAGCACCAGATCTGGAGATACCAGGCAATATGGCAATCATTTGAGCGATACCAATAAGTAATGCATTAGGAAAATTTACATCTTTTATGGTGTTTTTTGCTTTGTCTGCAAGAAACAATAATGCTCCTGTGACCAATAACATGACACCTACTAATAGAATATTTCCCTTAAAAAGTTGCTCTATTTGCTCATCGAAAAGAATGCCTACGATTCCTGCAGGAATCATGGATAGGATGATTTTTAATGAGAATCGGAGTTGTTCGTTATTTTTGAATTGGAAGAGTCCTTTGAGTATTTCCAAAATGTCTTTTCTGAAAACAACTATAGTACTCAATGCTGTGGCAAGATGGAGGATAACAGAAAATTTCTCTTCATTATCACCAAAATCTACGCCTAAAATAGCTTGTCCTAATTCTATATGACCACTACTACTTACAGGTAGGAATTCAGTCATTCCTTGTATGATGCCAAGAATAATGGCATTGATTAATTCGCCCATTACACTAGAGATTAATTGGTTTTCGGATTGTTAAAAATCATAGCTACTGAAAATTAAGCAATTGCTACTGATGATGGTCTGTAACGCAAATACCGCTAGTGGACTAACTCATAAGTTAAGGTATGTTAAGATGCGGTAATTATTAGTTTCTGTTAGGCACAAAAAACGGAGTTACGCCGTAGCGTAATGAGTATTTTTGGAACGACGCAGAAGCTAATAAGTACAAATCTTGGGGGCATCGGAATTTATGAGTTAGTCCACTAGGTATTATTATGCTACGGATTTTTTCTTGAAAATAGCGACTAATTCTGTCACTAGACCAGCCAATATGAATAATGGAGCAATCATGGTACGCCTTTTAGAATATACTTCTTCAGCATTCCATTCATTAGGATCTTGATGTCCTCCAGCCATTAATAACATCCCTATTAAAATTAAAGCGAAACCTGCACCAATCAAGATGAAGTTCTCTTTACCAAAAAGCATTTCTACAGGCTCTTGATTAAAAGCTGCAGTTTTAGATTTTTTGGATAAAGTTGGTTGCAATTTCTTTTTTCCAGAAGCTTCAGTTGAAGTATTCACAACTACTCTTTTACCAGCGTTGGATTCGTTCTTAGAATTGGATTTCTTCTTTTTTGCCATTGTAGAAAATTAATATTTTTTCTGTAGAATTGTTTTGAACAACTTTTCTCTTCTTAAGAGTACACAAAGATATGAATAATATATTTCAATCAGCTAGGTTCAGATTCCTTAGCTACATACATTTAAGGAATTACACACCATAAGTGAAACGTATTCAATAACCTGAGCCATTATGCTTGTTCTTTTTCCTTCTAAAAAACACAAAAAATAGTTCCGTAGCTACGGCTATGCAACGATTTTTTGAATTCTTTAGAAGAAAAAATTACT
>JBNMOV010000128.1:0-10973 GCA_051275765.1 Maribacter sp.
ATTATTTTGGAATATGGCGAGGCATTTTTTGACAGCGTAGCCTTAGCTACGGTGGAGAAAAATAACGATGTCCAAATTTCAAAAGAAGCCATCAAAACTTAAGATTACTTACTTTACAGTGTACTAAGTACACTGTAAAGTAATATCCAAATAATAATATTCATTCTTTAAGCACCAAACTAAAGCACAACTTCAATGATTTCTCTGTGGAAAAAAAAACAGGCACTTGACCAACTCTCTGATGAAGAGTTAGTTCGCCTGTATGTAGCCAAAGGGGATAAAAGATACTTTGGCGAAATATATAACCGCTACTCTCCAATGGTATATGGTGCTTGTCTGAAATACCTCAAGAATAAGGATGAAGCCTATGATACGGCTATGGATATTTTTGAAAACCTGATGAATAAGCTTCTTCAGCAAAAAAATATCCGAAATTTCAACATCTGGATTTATCATGTTACTAAGAATGAATGCTTTTCTAGAATAAAAAGTGCTAAAAAAGTACCCATAGAATCCCTTAATGAAAGTTTTATAGAAAAAAGTTCTGATCATTTTATGGAAAATGATGGTTTTTTGACTCTTATTAATGAACAGAGCCCTGTACATCAAGAGAATGTAGTTATGAATGCTATCAACCGATTAAAACCGGAACAGAAAGCATGTATCATTGCATTCTATTTGGATAAGATGAGTTACAAAGAAATAGAAGACCAATTGAGTTATTCATTTGTAAAAGTGAAAAGCCACATCCAGAATGGCAAAAGAAACCTAAAGATTATTCTAGAAGAAGCTCAAATCAGAACGTAATTTCATGAAGCTCTTAAAAAATATTTTTAATAAAACAGAGGATCCCTCCAAGGATGATATCCATGGTTATTTGGACAATAAATTAGATCGGGATAAAACAAGGAAAGTGGAAGAAGCACTTTCTGATAATCCGATCCTTGGCGATGCCATAGACGGTTACAAGGAATTTGGCTCTAAAGAAATCAACAGCTTACCAGAATTCGATTCATTCTATTCTAGTAGAACTTCTCACGCTAAAGTAAGAGGCATTAGAGCTACTGTAAACAGAGTAGCTGCTGTAATGATAGGTGTAGGTATGATGGGGGCGGTATATATGTATTGGAATGAAACTTCCTACGAGAGAGTCTATTCTAAAAACTTTGGAGAATTTTACGATCCATCTATATACGCATCAAGAGGAGGAAAGAACAGCTCAGAAAAACAAGAATGGCATCCTGAAAAAGAAAAAGCAATACAGCTTTTTCAAGAAAGCAACTACGGAAAATCCATCGTTCACTGGAAAAACTATCTTGAAGTCGATCCAGAAGATATACAGTCTATCCTCTACCTAGGTTATTCTTATTTAGAAGAAGATCAGCCAGCAGAAGCAATAAATTACTTGATGGCAATAGCAGGTTCAGATTCAGAATATAAGGATGAAACAAGATGGTATCTTGCTCTGGCACAGATTAGAACACAAGATAAAGACGGTGCAAGAATTACCTTGGAGGATTTGGCTGACAATGGACATGAATTCTATGCTGAAAAAGCGAAATCAATCCTTGAAAATTTGTAGTTGACCTTTAGAATTAGCAATTTCTTTATTGAAATTCACAGGGATTTCTTTCATGATATTGCTTGCTTTTTCTACCTGCTTCTCTAGGAAATGAAGATGCTCCTTAGTATTAGGATGTAGTATCTTATGTTGAAACCCCTTAGTTATTTTCAGTACATTTTTATAATGAGTTGCTGTTTGGGAATCGAAATAAGTAGACCTGAATTTTTCCCATATATAATCAATTGCAATAGCACTTGGATGAATCATATCTTCTGCATAAAAACGATAATCCCTTAGTTCGTCCATCATGATTTCATAAGATGGAAAATAACCAGTATCTTCCTTTTTACAAAGCTGCTCCGCTGCCAGCAACAAAATCGCCTTGCTCCGCTGACTTTCAATAATACCATCTCGAATATGTCGTACAGGGCTTACTGTTATAATAATTTCAATCGTGGGATTAAAAGATGTTAATGCCACTAATGCATCACGCAAAGCATCATAGACCTCATCTACGGTTAATCGTATTTTATCAAACTCAGACGAAGGTACTTTATGGCAATTAGCTACAACTTCTCCATCCACTTTTTTTCGATATACATATGCCGTTCCTAAAGTAATAATGAGCCTATTCGCCTTCTTCAATTGCTGATGTGCCTCTACCAATGATGAATTCATCATAAATAGAGCAGTTTCTTTGCTCACAGATGAAAAACGCCCATGATGCATCCAACTATGCCAAAGATCTTGGTGTAAGAAAACCTCTGATGCTGAAAAAGGCTGATTAGATATGATTCGTAAAATAGCATCCTTTATCGAAATAGGATTATACAAAATCCCAAAAGAATTAGAGCGGATATCAAATTTCCCTTCCTCCAATTTGTTCCCCATATTCTCCGCAAAACAAGAACCTATACTAACGATAATATCATTGTAAGAAATTTCTTTCCCTTTTGGAATATGGAGTGGAGTGGATAAAATCATAATGACTCAGGTTATTAAATTCATTTCACTAATGAAACTTCTTTAAACATAAAACTTCTCACACCTTGAATAGTGTTGATTTCTAACATTCCATTTTCATCAATACCAGTAATTTTTCCTTCAAAAGTATTCCCTTCCGAATCTTTGAAAAGATGAGACTCATCCTTCAAATAAAGATGGGCATGGTATTCGTCATTGATTTCATCAAAGCGATTGGCATTTAATTTCAAATACCAATATTCAATATGAACGCAAAGGAGATTTAATACTTCTCTTATATCAAACGATTGCTTAGTTTCCACATACAAAGAAGTAGGTTCCCCTATATTATCAGGAAAATGGTCCTGATTCACATTGATACCAATGCCAACAATACTATGGGAAATCCGTTTTCTTGAAATAGCATTTTGTATTAATACTCCAGCTACTTTCCTATGACCAATCATAATATCATTTGGCCATTTTACTTTCACATCATCTATATCTAAACTAGATAAACAATCCCTTACACCCAATGCAATGACTTGATTTAAAGCAAATTGTCGACTAGGAAAATCAATTTTAGGATATAAAATAATACTCGTTGCTAGATTTTTAAAACTATCACTAAACCAAGAATTTCCCATTTGTCCTCGACCAGAATATTGTTCCATTGTGAACACAACAGTCCCTTCAGCAGGCTTTTTTTCCTTCAGAAGTCGTTCGGCTTGGCTATTGGTAGAATCCAGTCTTTCGTATTCTAAGAGAACTTTTCCTAGAAATAGTGTGTTTAAGCGAGTATTCAAGTATTTATTTGCGTATTTTTATAGTCTGAAATTAAAAATGGCACTTCTAAACATTTAGAAGATGCTGTAAATCTACGGAATGAATCCGTTACATAAGTAACAGTTCAGAAATAATTCTACGCTTTTTACTATTGATTATTTTGAATTGTTACCTAACAACCTAGTATAAATTTTGAATACAAACGAAGAAATCAAACGTTTAAGTACGGAAGAAATGAATGCCCTCATCATTGACAGCATTCAAGACATTAAAGGAAAAAATATCTCTCTATTGGATTTGAGGCATCTTGATGATGCTCCTACAGATTTCTTTATTGTCTGTTCAGGAGAATCCACTGTTCAAGTAAAAGGAATAGCTGGTAATATCCAAGCCAGATTGAAAAAAGAAGCAGATACTCTTCCTTCTCATATCGAAGGAACAGACACTTCCGTTTGGGTATTAGTCGATTATTTTGTTACGGTAGTGCATGTTTTTTACCCAGAAACAAGAGAATTTTACCAATTAGAAGAACTTTGGAGCGATGCAAAGGTTACTAAGTATGAAGATATTGTCTAAACCAAAATTAAGTTTTAGGCGTTTCAATACTTTTCAAACGTTCCTTATCATAGGATACTAATAGATAGAGATTTTATCAAATGGGAGATAATAAAGATAATAAAGATAACAATACTCCAGAAAATAAATCTGGTATCAACTTCAATCCATACTGGATTTATGCTATCATCGCAGTTGTAGTATTGCTAGCTAATTTTGTTTTGATGAATAGTCAAAACAACAGCATCATTACTCCAGAGCGATTCGAAGAAATGGCTCGTGCAGGAGATGTGGAAAAGCTTGTTATCATTAAAAATAATGAACAGGCTTATGTTTATTTGAGGAAAGATAGCCTTGAGAAAAAGAAAGAAGAATATAAAGATGCCTCTACCAGACCATTTGGTAATACACATCACTATTCTTTTGAGACACCTCCTATGGAAAGTTTTGTGGATCAAGTTCGTGATCTGAAAAACGAATTACCTTCAGATAAGGAATTTGCACCAGACTTCAAAAATGCATCCAATTGGATGAGTGGAGTCTTTGGTTGGTTATTGCCTTTTGGATTATTGATTCTACTTTGGTTATATATCATGCGTAAAGTAGGCTCAGGAGGAAGTGGACCTGGTTCACAGATTTTCAATATTGGAAAATCTAAGGCAACACTACAGAATGGAGCTAAGGTTAATGTGAACTTTGGAGATGTAGCGGGACTGGATGAAGCTAAGGAAGAAGTAATGGAAGTCGTAGATTTCTTGAAGAATAAGGATAAGTATATTGCTTTAGGGGGTAAAATACCAAAAGGAGTGCTTTTAGTAGGCCCTCCAGGAACAGGAAAAACCCTTCTAGCGAAAGCTGTAGCAGGAGAAGCAGAAGTTCCTTTCTTTTCCTTATCTGGATCTGATTTTGTAGAAATGTTTGTAGGAGTTGGAGCATCTCGTGTGCGTGACTTATTCAAGCAAGCAAGAGAAAAAGCTCCTTGCATTGTTTTTATAGATGAAATCGATGCGATAGGAAGGGCTAGAGGTCGTAATAGTTTGAATAGTAATGATGAAAGGGAAAACACCTTGAATCAGCTACTAGTAGAAATGGATGGTTTTGGTACAAATAAAGGAGTCATCCTAATGGCAGCGACCAATCGTGCAGACGTTTTGGATAATGCTTTGCTTCGTCCTGGACGTTTTGATAGACAGATTGGAATTGGTCGTCCAGATTTAAAAGGAAGAACAGCTATTTTCAAAGTACACCTAAAGACCATTAAGATAGACGAGGAAGATGTGGACGCAGCACAATTAGCTGAAATGACACCTGGTTTTGCAGGAGCAGATATTGCTAATGTATGCAATGAAGCAGCATTAGTAGCAGCAAGAAGGAATAAGAAGGCAGTAGAAATGGACGATTTCAATTACGCTTTAGATAGAGTAATTGGAGGATTGGAAAAGAAAAGTAAAGTCATCCTTCCTAATGAAAAGAAGGTCATTGCTTATCACGAAGCAGGTCATGCTATCTGTGGTTGGTTTTTGGAACATGCTTCTCCATTAGTAAAAGTAACTATCGTTCCAAGAGGAATAGGTACTTTGGGTTATGCCCAATATTTACCTAGGGAGCAATACCTTACTACAACAGAACAGTTGAAAGATAGAATGTGTATGACACTAGGTGGTCGTGCAGCAGAGCGAGTGTTCTTTGGTAAAATTTCTACTGGTGCTCAGAATGACTTGGATCAGGTCACTAAGATGGCCTATGGAATGGTAGCGATATACGGTATGAATGAAAAAGTAGGAAATGTTTCATTCCATGGTATGCAAAACGATAACCAATTCGACAAGCCATATTCTGATGATACTGCTCGTCTGATAGATGAAGAAGTACGTAAAATTATTGATGAACAATATGAACGTGCTAAGAAGCTATTGACAAAAAGGAAAGTAGAAATGGTTAAGTTGGCAGAAGAATTATTAGAAAATGAAGTGGTCTTGAAATCTGATTTGATTAAATTGATTGGTCTTAGACCTTTCGATGCAACCAAAGCAGACGAAAAGCAAAAGAAAGATTCGGAAGATAAGATCGCTAATTTTTTGAATGATGATAAAGATGATAACGTAGCAGATGGTAAGGAGTAATTTTTGCTAAACGCCTCAGATAAACGCCCTTTGGAATATATTCTAAAGGGCGTTTTGTTATTAATAATCTCCATTGAACATTTAGTCTATAAAATCATTTCATTACTAATATAACTCCTATTTTTACAATCCAAATTAAAACAGCTTCTCAACATCTATTCTCATGTCAAAGAAAGTCCAAGCTAATACAGTCGCCATAATAGACGAAGACAATATTCCAGAAAACTCCATTTATATCAAAGGAGCAAAAGGAAATAATCTAAAAAATGTCAGCATTGTCATTCCTAAGGATAAATTGATCGTGGTGACAGGTGTATCAGGTTCTGGAAAGTCTTCGATAACGATGGACACTCTATATGCTGAAGGACAAAGAAGATATGTAGAAAGTCTGTCTTCTTACGCTAGGCAGTTTCTCATGAGAATGAAAAAGCCAGAAGTAGATTACATCAAAGGTATTTGTCCAGCCATCGCCATCGAGCAAAAAGTAACGACTAAAAACTCTCGTTCTACAGTAGGATCTCTAACCGAGATATATGATTATTTAAGAATTTTATTTGCTAGAGCAGGGAAGACCTACTCGCCTGTTTCAGGAAAATTGGTTAAAAAACATGAAGTAACTGACGCTGTAAATTATATACAGGCATTAGACGAAGGTACCAAAGTGCAATTGTTTATTCCCATTCAAAAAAAGTACGATCGCACACTAGAACAAGAACTCAATCTCCTTTTACAAAAAGGATATACAAGAATTCATGATGGTAAAACATTGAATAGAATTGAGGATATATTAGAAAATACTAAACTGAAATTAAACAAAAGTACGCTCAAGTCTAAGTGGCAAATTCTTATAGATAGAATTATCGTAAAAAACGATGATGAAGAAAATAGAAAACGAATAGCTGATTCCATTCAGACCGCATTTCTAGAAAGTGAAGGAGATTGCATCGTTAATGCAGAAGGTAAAAAAGACATCGCATTCAATAATCGTTTTGAAATAGATGGCATCATATTTAATGAGCCAAGTATCCATTTCTTCAATTATAATAATCCATACGGAGCTTGTAAAACCTGTGAAGGTTATGGCAAAGTAATCGGCATTAGCGAAGACAAAGTCATTCCTCAAAAAAGCCTTTCTGTATTAGATAATTGCATCGCTTGTTGGAGAGGAGAGAAAGGGCAGCAATGGAAAGAGTTAATCGTCAAAAACGCACATAAATTTGATTTCCCTGTCCATATTCCTTATAAGGATCTTTCAGATGATCAAAAAGATCTCCTTTGGGATGGAAACGCTTATTTCGATGGTATCAATACCTATTTCAAAGAATTAGAGTCACAGACCTATAAAATTCAGAATAGAGTAATTCTAGCCAGATATAGAGGAAAAACACCTTGTAATAGTTGCAAAGGAGGCAGACTAAGAATAGAAGCAACCTATGTAAAAATTGATAAGAAAGACATCACAGAACTCGTCAATTTACCCATAGATGAACTACTCCCATATTTTGATAAAATCAAACTCAACGAAAACGACACTCAAATAGCTAAACGATTAATATTAGAAATTACCAATCGTTTGCAATTTATGGAAGAAGTAGGTCTAGGCTACCTCACACTTAACCGAATTTCATCTACCCTATCTGGCGGAGAAACCCAACGGATTAATCTGACACGAACACTAGGTTCAAATCTCACCAGCTCTCTTTATATTCTAGATGAACCCAGCATAGGTTTACATCCAAGAGATACCTCTAGATTAGTCAAAGTATTAAAAGACTTAAGAGATTTAGGAAATACAGTAGTTGTAGTAGAGCACGAAGAAGACATCATCAAAAACGCTGATTATCTGATAGACATGGGACCTCATGCAGGAATTCATGGAGGAGAAGTCGTTTTTGCGGGGGATTATGAAAAAATTCATGACGAAGCTTCAGATAGCCTTACAGCAAAATATATGAGTGGAAGAATGCAAATTCCCGTTCCAGAAATCAGGCGTAAATACACTCAATTCATTGAAATAAAAGAAGCAGCACAGCATAATCTAAAAGATGTAACCGCTAAGATTCCATTGAGCACATTAACTGTAGTTACAGGCGTATCTGGATCAGGGAAAACGACTTTAGTCAAAAGCATTCTATATCCTGCTCTCAAGGAATACTTAGGAGAAGCACATCCTGCTTCGCCTGGCATTCATTCAGGCATGGAAGGCGATATGAAAGCCATCACACAGATAGAAATGATTAGCCAAAGTCCGATCGGGCGTTCTTCTCGCTCCAATCCTGTTACTTACGTAAAAGCATACGATGCCATTCGTAAATTATTCTGTAATCAGCAGCTATCCAAAATCAGAGGATTCAAGCCTAAACATTTTTCATTCAATGTAGAAGGGGGTCGTTGCGAAACCTGCAAAGGAGATGGAGAAGTAGTGATAGAAATGCAGTTCTTAGCAGATGTAAGATTGACCTGCGAAGAATGCAGAGGCAACAGATTCAAACAAGAAGTACTCGATGTCCAATACAAAGGAAAAAGCATCTTTGAGGTATTGGATATGAGTATAGAAGAATCTTTGGACTTCTTTGCAGATGAAAAAGAAGTCGTTACTAAGCTAAAACCACTTCACGATGTAGGTTTGGGTTATGTCAAATTAGGACAATCTTCTAGTACCCTTTCTGGAGGAGAAGCACAGCGAGTAAAACTAGCTTCCTTTTTAGGAAAAGAACGAAGAAAAGAACACATATTTTTCATCTTCGACGAACCTACTACTGGCTTGCATTTTCATGATATCAGAAGACTTTTGGATGCTCTGAATGCTCTAGTAGAAAAAGGACATACTGTTTTGGTGGTGGAGCATAATATGGAAGTCATCAAATCTGCGGATTGGATCATAGATTTGGGTCCAGGTGGAGGTAAACATGGAGGACATTTAGTATTCCAAGGAAGGCCAGAAGATCTAGCAAAAAATAAAAAATCCTATACAGGACAGTTCTTGAAAGAGAAACTATAAGATTTCTCTATACTGACAAATTGTCAACATAGCAGCTTGTTTTATGGCATTTTTTATCAATATAGTCTAAATTGATACGATAATAGTCCTATTTTCTGGATGGCATAAATATTGACTATTTAGTATAACACTATTCCTATTAGAATAGTAACCGCAGCCTGTCATTATGACAATGCGAGACCCAACACATCTATATATTCATATGTTTGAAGATTTACTTTTCTCAATGATACCAGGCGACGAAACAGATTTTATGTCTATGTTTTCTATAGAAGAAGATAACGAGGATAAAAAAGGTTTTGATTGCCCAGATAAATTGCCTTTACTGGCATTGAAGAATACTGTTCTTTTCCCAGGGGTTATTATACCTATTACAGTAGGAAGGGATAGATCTGTAGCAGCTATCAATAAAGCCTATAAAGAAGATAGGTTAATAGGAGTCCTTTCTCAAAAGGAAATGGAAACAGAAGAACCTAAAGAAGATGATTTGTACAAAATTGGTACGATAGCCAAAATCGTAAAAGTACTCAGGCTTCCAGATGGTACATTAACGGCGATCCTTCAAGGAAAAGAACGTTTTGTTTTGGATAAGATGCTCTTGTCAGATCCAATGCTAGAAGGAAGTATTACCCTATTAAAGGAAGAAAAAGAAAAAGAAGGAAACATAGAAATAGAAGCGATTCTTCAAGTAATTACTGAACGAGCAGAACAAATCATACGGCTTTCGCCCAATATTCCATCAGAAGCATCTATGATGTTCAAGAGTATTACGAATAAGGGATTCAAAGTCAATTTTATAGCATCCAATTTAAGAGTGGATGTTGACAAAAAACAAGAAATTTTATCTACAGACAAACTATATGACAAAGCACATAAAGTGTTGGAGCATATGGATACAGAGCTAAAACTGCTTAAAGTCAAGGATAAGATCGAGAATAAGGTAAGAGGGGATATCGAAAAGCAACAAAAGGATTATTTCCTTAATCAGCAATTAAAAACCATTCAAGAAGAACTGGGCCAAAGTCCAAATGGAGACGAATTGGATGGCTTTATCGCTAGGGCGAAAGAAAAGAATTGGGACGAAAAGGTACAGAAGACTTTTGAAAAGGAAATGAAACGCATCAAGCGTACTAATCCACAAGCAGCAGAATATTCTGTCTTGATGAATTGGGCAGAAACGATGTTAGATTTACCTTGGGAAAAATATACTGAAGATAATTTCGATCTCAAACAAGTAAAAAAAGTCCTTGATGCGGATCATTTTGGTTTGGAAAAAGTAAAGGATCGTATCATAGAACACCTCGCAGTATTGAAATTGAGAGGAGACATGAAATCTCCTATTTTGTGTTTGGTAGGTCCTCCTGGAGTAGGTAAAACTTCTTTAGGGAAATCTATTGCCAAAGCATTAGGTAGGGAATATATCAGAATGTCCTTAGGTGGATTACATGATGAATCTGAAATCAGAGGACATCGCAAAACCTATATAGGAGCGATGCCTGGACGAATCATCAAATCACTGAAAAAAGCAGGATCATCTAACCCTGTTTTCATCTTAGATGAAATAGATAAAGTAGGAAAAAGTATGAGGGGAGATCCTTCAGCCGCTTTATTAGAAGTCTTAGATCCAGAGCAGAACACTACTTTTCATGATAATTATTTAGAATTAGAATATGACTTATCCAAAGTCTTGTTCATCGCTACCTCGAATTCATTGAATACTATCCAACCTGCCCTTTTGGACAGAATGGAAATCATACAAGTGAGTGGATATTCAATGGAAGAAAAAGTAGAAATTGCTAAAAGACACCTTGTTCCAGAATCTTTGGAAGAGCATGGCTTGAAAAAGAGTCAAGTAAAATTGAGCAATACAATCTTAATGAAAGTAGCTCAAGAATACACTAGAGAATCTGGTGTTCGTTCATTGAAAAGACAAATAGATGGCATCATGCGACACCATGCCAAGAAAGTGGCGATGGATCAA
>JBNMOV010000129.1:0-10924 GCA_051275765.1 Maribacter sp.
TTATCGATATGGATGGTACAGATGTGGTTTTTGCAGTTAGCAAAAGCTAGATTTTTACTACTAGAATATTTTACAAAAGCTGCTTGGATTTCAAGCAGCTTTTGTTTTTTATAACACTATTAAACAGTAGATTACATATTTTAATATAATTAACAAGTCGTTATATTTTGTTCCCTAGTTATTAACACAGGAAACGCTTTTCATTCATTAGGTTTGTGAACACCAATTCCTCAAACCAAATGAAAAACTTTTATTTCCTTTCTATTTTATTCCTCTTTTTAAGTTGTTCCCAATCTTCTAATAATGAAACTGTCAATTCTGTTTCTCTGGATAAATATGGTAATTCTATTACTCAAATCAAATTTGATTATTACGAAGTGAATTCTGGCGAAATAGTAGAAGGAACACAGGTCGAATACGAATTTCCTTTCACTAACTGATGTTACGCATGATTAAATTAGAAGCTATTTTGATTTAGTATTACTAGTTATTAACTGTTAGAGCCTTGTTCATTGTTTCTTGTTCTTTTTGGTAGCAAAAAAAACCAAAAACTACCCGACCGGATACAGTTCTTAACGCTACGACGATACTTGAAATCCTAAACAAAATAAACTCGACCCAGTAGTATTTCTTTTGTTTGATCTCGTCTGTCATCTAGCTATAATACTTTAAATTTATAGCCGTTTATGCTCATACAGTATTTTGTTTTAAACGGATTTCAAGTATCGTCTCCACTAAACTGCATAATGTCGGGAGCGTGAAAAGATTATTTAAAAAATCATAAGCAATTGATAAATAAAATGGGTAATACTTAACTTCTTAGAAAGATTGACCTTATGGATTTTAGTTTAAAAAGTGCTTAAAATCCGTTTAAAACGGTATGAGCAAGTATTGTCTATTATAAAGAAAATGTAGCCAAATAAGCAATGAAACCAAAAGTAAAAATTGATAAAAAGTACGGGAGATCTCCAAAAGAACAGAAATAAGGTGCTGGACAGCACTGAATCAAACTTATAAAATTACTTTTGCGTAACATCAGTTACTAATATTGGCGATGTGCCTGTAGTCATTTATAATTGCAAATCCAGCTGTGGATGTGTAGTGCCTAAATGTCCTAAAAAACCTATTGAGCCGGGTGGTTCAGGAATTTTTTGGGCAAAATTCGATACTAAAAATAGGACGACAAACCAAAACCCTAACGATGACAGCGAATACAGAACCTCCAAACATCCTTTTAAGGCTATCTACTACTGTTATACCAAAAGAAAAATAACTATGAAAAATTTCTACTGGCTTTTAGTATTTGTATTATTATTTTCCTATCGCAGCAAGGACGCAATTATTCTTATAGAACATAAACCAGAAAAAATTGAAGTAAAACCTATCATTCAAAAAGATACCATTATTGATACAGAACCTACGTTTGCTCAATTTGAAATAGATTCTCAACATATTGTTTTTCGTCAGTTTGAAGAAAATCCTGAATCTGGAATTTATTATAAATCAGATGACAAAGCATCCTCTATTGATACTATAGAATTTAGTGCTAATAAGTATCTAAAACTAGGAAAAATAGTGCAGAATAGCAAAGTAGTCATAACCATTCCTTTTATCAATACAGGAAAATATCCTTTAGTTATACGCCATTGTAAATCTAGTGGTGGGCTACTCACAGATTGTCCCAAAAAACCAATTTTCCCTAATGATACAAGTTATTTAGATCTTATAATCTACTCAAGAAACATAATAGGAAAATCTACAAAGACAGCTACAGTTACCACTAATGCAGAACAGGAATCTTTTCGCATTATGGCTAAGTGGGAATATGTGGCTGAAGAATAATTTCAATGAAAAATATCATATTACTCCTAGTACTTTCTGTCTCAATTTCTTGTAATAAGACAGAAGAAAAAGTCATAATAGGAGAAAAACCTTCATTTCCTCAAGTAGAATTCGAATATTATGAATACGATCTAGGAGATATCATTGCAGGACCTCAAATAATAATCAAATTCCCTTACAAAAACATAGGCGACAAGCCATTCAAATTTGGCAGGTCATATTCAGAGTGTGGTGGAATAACTTCTAGATATTCAAATAACGTATTATATCCAGAAGAATCTGATACTGTTAAAGCTATTTTTAATACTAAAGGTTATTGGGGTGCTAAGGGATGTTGAATTAATAACTGTCCATTTTGAACTTTATCTTTTTGCACTATCCTGCGTTGGTAAAACCCTTATTACGCTAAGGCGTAACGCGATTTTTACCACCTTGCCTAGCACAAAAATATTTTGCCCAAATCGGACACTTATTAATTCGCCATCCCTAAAAGTTGTCGTATTGGATTTTCTACAAATACTCGTGATGAATCTATCAGATTGAAAATAACTGCTAATATTATCAATGAAGATAAAAATCCCAAACACAGAACTAAATCTAATGCTTGGGATTTTTAAAGTCTATCTCAAAACTACCTTCCTAGCCAAATGCTCCCCTTCTGAAGTCATCTTCAAACAGTACATTCCAGCAGCGGATCTTGACAAATCAAAACTAGTAGAACCTGTTGCTATTTTATTCATCATCAACTGTCCTTGTGCATTATACCATTCAAAAGTAATTTCTGAATTGAAAGTATTTTCAAAATTGACATAAAACAATCCATTAGATGGATTAGGCGAAATCGTAAAATGATTCCCTAATAATTCTTCATTGCTTTGAAGGATGATTTGTATTTCGTTGGATGGGTTGGAATCATTTCCATTATAAGAAACGACGACGTAGTAAATGCCCGATTCTGTAGGACCGAAATTAGGATCAGTTGCTCCATCTATAGGGCCATTTTCATCGTACCATTGATAAGTACCAAAATCATAATCAGATTCTAGTGTGCCATTATTATCCATAATAGTTGGCGTACAATCATTTACTGTTAAATTCAAAGATGCAGCATTAGTTGGCATAGCAAATTCAATCAATCCTGGATTGACATAAGGGTAATCTGTCAATGTGCTATTGATACTCACATCTGGTGTATAAGTGTAGCTAATTTCACAATGATAATCGCCTACATTATTCACATCAAAAGGAAAAACACTTAATGAAGCATTGGTTTCTCCTACTAATTCTGCTTCATCCAAATACCATTGGTAAGAAATCACTGGTGAAACATCACTCGCCACAGAAATTTGAATAGTTCCATCCTTGCAAATCTCTGTGTCCCCTGGCTGTTCCGTTACTTCTGGATATACAAAATGCCCCATTACTGCCTCGTGATCAGATAAATCATAAATGCCCCACATATCATTGTGGATACTTCGCATATTCCATGTTTCATTGGTAGCGAAAACAGGCATGAGATTACTGTAATTTCCAAAGGCATGATCTATAATATTTCCATCTGGGCTAGATGCTGCATTATCCTTATAATGATTAAAATTCAACGAAGTGGCAACATATGGCGTACCTAAACGAGTAGCCTCAATAGCACTTAGTATATTGCGAATATATTCGTAATCATTTTCATCGTCATTCATCCCTATATTGAAATCCCCTGCGAAAATAATCGCTTCTCCTTTAGGGATATTGAAACTATTCATGAAGGTCTGAAAAGCATCCAATTGTTGTAGTCTAATTCCTGCATTACCTGCTTCTAGGTGTGTTCCAAAAATATGATATATAGTTCCTAGTTTATTGATACGAGCATATTTCACCCCTTTTCTTGCTGCACAATTCCATGCTCCATTATCACATGGAATGCCTTCTGATTGAAAATCTAAATCTGCTTGCATTTCTATTGGCCACTTACTGATAATATAAACGCCACCATCTTTGGTTACGCCAGGAATATCCACAGTAGCTGCATTCAAAGAAGTCGTCTGATAACTATAATCAGTAAAAAGGCTTCCTAAAAATTCATCAGCCAAATCGAAGGCTTCTTGTGCCACCAATACATCCATGCTCATTGGAATACGAGTATACAAATGTTCTGCACGTTCGTTTTCATCCTGATCTGCTACGCCTACTGGCATCAATAATGCCACATTGTATGACATGAGATTCATGATATTGGGATTTGTCAAATCATTAGGATCGGGATGCGTATGTGGATTGACTTCATGTAAAGCAAAACGTATATTTTCCTCATAAGGGATATTGTTTTCTCGCTTATATTTTAAAATGAGTTGCTTACCTCCTATCATGATAGTTTCTTCATGAAAATTTCCATTATTCTGTCCATGCCAAGAATGATCGAAGCCATTCCCCTTCACAGAGAAGTCCATATCACTTCCTAGAAATTCGCCTTCTAATCTACATTGCAAAGTAAAAGATTCACCATTATGCTCTATCAATACTTCTTGATAAAAATCGCTTCCATTATGGATACCATCATCTCTATTTACTCGAAGTACTCGAAGTTTGCTTTGCCAAGCATAGCTTGTTCCATTGAATGGCGTCCATTCATCACTTTCTAATGGATCATCATTTGTACTCCATTGTGTGGTTGTGATATTAAAATCGAGTGTAGTATTATTTTCAAAATAAAAATCAGTTTCTGCAAAGGAGTAAAAAGAAAGGAATATAAATAGCGAAAGGACGAGGTACTTTTTCAACATGGTATCTGGTGTTTCATTAAACAATCATTAAAAATAAGGAATGTGAATATCAAATTGATAAAGAACATTGTAGATTCTTTCTAAGATGTACATTTCACGTCATAGCAGCAAAAAAGATGGGCATCCTACAACGCAGGATGCCCATCTTAAAATTTATAAACTTGTTAGCAGTAATTACACATCGTAAATTCCACTGATAATACTAGCATATTTCTCTCTAACGACTCTACGCTTAAGTTTCATAGTAGGTGTAAGTTCATCTGAACCTACATCCCAAGGATCACTTAACAACTTGAATTTCTTAATCTGCTCTATATGACTGAAATTCGGATTGAAACCATCGATGATTTCTTGGACTTTTGCCAATACTTTAGGGTTTTCTAAGGTATCCTTAGAAATACAGAATAAAGTATCATTATAAGGAGCTGGCGTAATTTTACAAGGCACGTCATTTTCCTCACACCAATCAAGCAATGCAGCAGCAGCAGGAACGATCAATGCAGAAACGAACTTCTGCTTTTCTCCTACAACCATCATTTGCTCTATTAAGAAATCTTCCTTAAATTTACTTTCGATAGGAGCTGGAGCAACGTATTTACCACCAGATGTTTTTAATAATTCTTTCTTTCTATCTGTAATTTTAAGGAATTGTCCACCTTTTGGACCAGTCACGAATTTCCCTATATCTCCTGTATGAAACCAACCTTCAGCATCCATTACTTCAGCCGTTTTCGCTGGTTGGTTATAATAACCTTGCATGATATTAGGACCTTTAGCTAGGATTTCTCCTTCGCCTTCTTTGTATTCTCCGTCTGAAGGATCTATCGTAATTGTAACACCTCTTAATGGTTTCCCTACAGTACCTAACAATGCTCCATTTTCCTCAAATGAATTAATAGATAGTGCTGGAGATGTTTCTGTCAAACCATAACCTTCTCCAATCGGAATACCCGCAGCAGAAAATACTTTGGTCATTTTAACTGGACAAGCTGCTGCACCAGTTACGATCCCTTTCATATTGCCACCTAATGCTTCTCTCCACTTACTGAAAATCAGCTTATCTGCAATGGCATGTTTGATGCCATCTAAACCTGTGTATTCTTTTCCGAATTCGAAGCTATCCGTCCTACCTAATGCCCAGAAGAATAATTTTTTCTTAATTCCTGTTAACTCTAATCCTTTATTATAGATCTTTTCATATACCTTTTCCAATAGTCTTGGAACAGTCGTAAAGAAGTGAGGTTGGAAGGATTTGATATCGCCTCCATCGCCACCTAAATTACGTACTCCTGTGAAACCTACTGTTACACTAGTTGCTAGATAAACACTAGAAATCGTACATTCAAAAATATGGCATAGCGGAAGAAAACTTAATGCCTTATCTCCTGGGACTAATGGAAACAAAGGATATGCTGCCTTGATATTGGATATGATATTATCGTGCGAAAGCATAACACCCTTTGGCAGTCCAGTCGTTCCTGATGTATAAATCAACACTGCTAAATCATGTGGATCTACGCTATCTGATATTTTTTCTACTTCTTCTAAACTTCCTTCTTCAAAGATATCTTCCCAATGTGGTAAGCCATCTTCTTTATCGAAAGTAAACATTCCTTTAAAACTAGGAACCTTAGAAACAGTCGCCTTTACTTTATCTGCTAAATCACCAGGACCTAAAAAAGCATATTTCACCTCTGCATCATTGAAGATATATTCATAATCAGAAGGTGCAATGGTAGGATATACTGGAACAGTAACAACACCGATTTGGTGTGCTGCTATTTCCACTATCTTCCATTCTGGACGATTATTATAAGATAAGATAGAAATCTTATCTCCTTTTTTTAATCCTAATTTCAACAAGCCTAAACTCAAGCTATTCGCAAGGTCTATGATTTCTTTTGTTGAATAAAATACCCACTCTTCCCCTACCCTGTGACCCATTGATTTTTCCAATGGGTGGTTCTTGTTTTGGAAGTGGATAAGCTCGAATAATCTCGTGAAAGTTAATTCCATTATAATGATGACTTAGTGTACAAAGTAAAATTTTAGCCAAAATACGTTTTTTATAAAAACTTTTATACTTTCTTTTAAAAACAGAATAAAGTTGTTCTGAAATTGATAGAATTGAATGAATATTATGATTATATGAGACTGACTTGCATCTTAATCCGTTACACATCATACAAATCCTTTATCACATCTCTATACTTCTCTAATATAGCTCCACGCTTCTTTTTTAAAACTGGAGAAAGCTCCCCTGTTTTAATCGTCCATTCGTGTTGTAATAGATAAAATTTTCCGATATGTTCTCTAGTGCTTAGTTTCGTATTAATATCTAATATTTCCTTGCGAAATAATTCTTTGATTTGTGGATGAAAGAGCGTTTCCTCTTTGGAGTCGAAGGATAAATCATGGGTTTGTGCATAAATCCTCAGATTGATATAATAAGGAACGATCAATGCCACAGCATAGGGTTTTCCTTCTCCTATTACAATACATCGTCCTACATAAGGTGAATCCAATAATTGAGTTTCGATAAAAGCTGGATTCAATTTATCACCAGTACTCAATTGAATCACATCTGCTTTTCTGCCAGCTATCTGTAAAAATCCTTTTTTTGAAGTAAAACGACCTAAATCTCCAGTCTTCAACCAGCCATACTGAATGGCTTCGTAAGTCTTTTCCTCATCGTTCCAATAGCCTTTCATTACATTATCACCTTTCACATATATTTCCCCATTCCCAAATTCATCCTTAGGTTCTTTAATATCTATTTCTACACCTTCTATCGCTTGCCCTACTGTACCAAAATTTACTTTGGAAGATTGGAATCTATTGATAGAAATAACTGGCGAAGTTTCTGTCATTCCATAACCTTCTCTAATATCTATTCCAGCAGCAGTAAATAATCTTGCCAATGATGGCGATACAGATTCTGCTCCTACAACTATTCCTTCTATTCGTCCACCAAAAGCATTCCGCCAATGACGAAAAACAAAAAGATCTGCCAGTTTTAATTTAAAGAAATAAAACAGTGATAGTTTGCCATAATCTCTATAATTCCGTCCTTGTTTCAATGCCCACAAAAACCAAGTCTGTGATTTCTGCGGTCTTTTCAATGCTTCTTCGACTATTCCTTGATAAAATAATTTCAACATATCAGGAACAGCTGTAAAATAATGAGGGCGGATGGATTTGATGTCCTCCATCAAGGTATCACTAGGTTTGACATAGAAGATTTTGCTACCTGCTGTGAGGTAGGTATAAATTGCCATCCGTTCAAAAATATGATGCTGTGGTAATATGGATACAACAGTATGTGATGCTTTTAAAGGCAGTGCTTCTAGAATAGATTTGACATTACTTACTATATTTTTATGTGTAAGCATCACGCCGTTTGGCTTACCTGTTGTACCTCCAGTATAAACTATCGTCGCCAAATCATCTTCGTGAGTTACTGCCTTGGATGCTTCGTATTGTTCTAAATGCTTAGCTTCTGGAATAGAGGTAAAATCTTCCCAACTAGGAATATCTGGCAATGACTCAAAAGTAAAAATCCCCTTGATATGCTTGATACCTTCGTTCAGTTTTTTGACTCGAGTATATTGTTCCCTATCATCTACAAGAGCTAATTTGATATTGGCATCCTTAAGGATATATTCCAATATTTCATCATCATGTCTAGGAGAAATGGGTACAGGAATAATTCCTATTTGTTGTAAGCCTATATCGAGGAATGTCCATCTTGGACTGCTGTATTTTGATATGATAGCTACCTTATCTCCTCTACTCAATCCTTTGTTCAATGCACCTGCACTGACTTGCATGATTTGGTCCAAACATTCTTGAGAAGAGTAACTTTCCTGCTTGATACCAGAGCGTACGGATAGGGCAACTTTCTGAGGGAAGTTGAGTAATTGATATAAAGGAATATCGAATAACCGCCTAAATTCCATACAGGGATGTGGATTTCGTTTTAGAGATTGTTTAAAATTAGCTCTTAATCGTTGGTTTTCTCACAGATCCTCCACTATGTCTGCAAATTACGAAATTCTTGGGATATGAACTTTTTATAATACAATAAATTCTGTTCTTCTATTCATTTGCCTTCCTTCTATCGTTGCATTAGTGATAATAGGCTGTGATTCTCCATAGCCTTTATACTTCAATCTATTACTGGTAATGCCTTTTTGAATGAGATATTCATAGACAGCTTTTGCTCGCTTTTCTGATAGCATAAAATTCCTCGGTTCTCCTCCTACATTATCTGTATGTCCATTGATTTGGATATTCATCTTAGGATTCGTTTGAAGCAAATCATATAATTTTAATAATTCTCCAGTAGATTCAGGTTTCAAAACTGCTGATCCTGATGCAAAGAAAATATTTTTAAGAATGGTGGCTGTAGGCTTTGAATTACTAGGATTAGGCTTTGTAGTAATTGGAGTAGCAGCAACGGCTGACGGAATAGGATTCAATCTAATTTCTAATACATAAGGTTCTTCTGTAGACGCTCCTTTGTCCAAAGCAAAATTATCAGAGTAAAATAAATAGCCTTCCTTTGCTACGTTCAATCCATAATTTTCACCAACAGGAAGACAGACTATGAATTCTCCTTTTTCATTACTTATATTAAAGGCGTGTCTTTTTTGTATGCCTAAATTCATAAAATCTACCTTTGCTACCAATGGTTCATTCGTTTGAGCATCCACTACTTTTGCTTTGACATAAGTAACTGGAAACGGACGCAATTTTTCATTTAATTCAATTTCGTAAATATCATGCAGGTTTTCGTTTGCTTGTCCAGCACCTTTATCCGTCATTTTTTTATCTGAATCAAAATATGCCGTTTTACCATCTAAACTCACTACGAAATTTCCTTCATCGTATTTAGAATTAATTGGAGCACTTAGATTGACAGGTTTTCCCCAAGTACCATCTTTTTGTAAACGAGAATAGAAAATATCATAACCTCCCAATCCTGGATGACCTGTAGATTTGAAATATAGCGTTTGTCCATCTTGGTGAATAAAAGGCGTTTGTTCTTCGCCTTTAGTGTTGATTTCTCCTTTTACGAGTTTTGCTACAGACCAAGCTCCTTCTACATTTCTTTTGCTATAATAAATATCAGATTTACCTACACTGCCTGTTCTTTTACTAGTAAAATATAGTAAATTCCCATCAGCAGAAAGGGATGGTTGTGATTCCCATGCAGTAGAATTGATCGCTCTTCCCATGTTCACTACTGGAGTCCATGCACCATTCTTAAATTCTGACAAGTATAAATCACAACTTCCATAGCCTGTCTTTTGTCTATTACAAGCTGTAAAAATAATGACTCTTCCATCTGCTGAGATACTTTGGTTAGCTTCGTTTTCTGTCGTATTAATATCTGTAAGTGGCTTTGCTTCTCCCCAGCCATTATCAGTTTTATTACAATAGTAAATATCTTCCTGTCCTCTAGTTACTCGTGTAAAAAAGAAGGTTTCTCCATCTGCTGAAATAGAAGGAAAATATTCTCTAGACTTAGTATTTACATTATTGCTAATAGGTTTAGGATCGAAATTAGAATAATCAATATTATTTCCTTGACTTAATACAAAGTCACAATCCTCTATTCCTTTTTTAGACTTTCCAAGCAGTACCTCCCTTGCTTTAGGAGCATTGATATATTGTTCGTAGTATTTTTTAGCTTCTTTGCAGTTATCTGTTTTCTTCTTAATAACAGCAAGGGTATAAAGCAATTTTGTATTGTAATATGGATCCATTCCTATTACTTCTTCCAATGCTTTTTCTGTAGCAGCAGTATTCCCTTTCACATATTTTATACCTGCCCATTCTATTTTTGCATCTATGAAGGTAGGTTCTTCTTTCAGTGCCTTTTCAAAAGACTCCAAGGCCTTAGCAGAGTCGCTAGCCCTGCCCAATTCTTTTCCCTTCATATAAAATTTCAATGCCTTTTTGTTGGCAGTCTTTTTAGTTACATAAGACTGAGCAGACAATGTTCCTATCAAAAACATGGAAATAAAAATGCAGCCGAATATTCTCATTGGATATAATTTAAGTTGTTGACAAGTCCACAAAGCTAACAGCCCACAGCACCTAATCTTCATTTTTGTATCATTCTGACCTGCCTGTGGGCTAATACGCAATTGAATAATAACTTTCGTATATAAATGGACTCCTTTAGCTGATTACTTCGTTACAAATACTCGCTGATGCTAAGGCATCGCCTGCGTTTTGTGCCTCGGCCTCAACAAAATGAGTAACATATCCAATACGAAATACATTATTCAATTGCGTAT
>JBNMOV010000130.1:0-10820 GCA_051275765.1 Maribacter sp.
CATCATTCCCTTTTTCTAATGAATGCTGATATATTGTAGCAGAACCCGCATTTATCCAAACCTTAGGCGGATTCTCACATTGCCTAATAGCTTCTCCAACAGCTTTTGTAGCATCCAATCTCGAATGTAAAATCAAGTCCTTATTTTTCTGATTATATCGACAATCCACACTCCGTCCAGCTAGATTAATAATCGCCTCAGCTCCCTCAAATGCAGCAGCCCAATCCCCTTGGTTTTTTCCATCCCATTCTTGGAATTGTATATTACCTCTATTTTGTCTTTTTCCACGAGATAGAATAACAACTAAAAACCCCTTATCTCTAAAATATTGGGCGATTTCCATTCCTAAGAATCCACTTCCGCCTGGTATGATGATTTTTTTCATTTCTAAATGATTTTAAAACAAACGGCTAGACATTTTTAATGGTATGTTTTTGATAAACCTAAGTTCTACCAAACCACAATTTTTGAAAATGATCTAATTGACGGAATAAATGTATAACTTATTTACTGAACTTTCGGTAAGTAATGAAAGTTAATTATCTCCTTGCTTAGATTGTATCTAAATAGAGGGTTTTGGTAGGAATTAGTAGGCAGGAAATAGAAGTAAAATGTAAAAATTCTATCTTTGTCGAGATTTTAAGAGTTTGTTAAGATTTGATCAAATCTTATATTTTATAAATCATTCAAAACGAATGAGTTTGAGAAATTTAGTAGTTAAATCAGTATCCATATTCAGTCTGATGTTATTTGCAGAAATAGCATCAGCACAGTCTATGGGAAGCTCTATCACATCAAATATATTGATGTGGATAGTAGCCATTCTAGTATTTTTTGCATTATTGTTTGTTGGAGATAGCTTGCTTAAATTAGAAGCAAGAAACTCTGGTGTTGACAAAAATGGAAAAAATTACTCCATTTTTCCCAGCTTCAGCGACATTTTTAGTCCTAAGTTGCCAGATTTCGTTCCTGATGAAAACCTACATGTTCTTGCTAAAGGGCATGATGTTGTATTGGAAGGAAAAGCAACAAGTACTATAGATACATCTGCTCCTAAAGCAAAAAGGTTCGCCATTAGGCCAACAGATTTTCTAGGTATTGCACCTATTCCTAAAATGCTGATAGCAGAAGGGGATAATGTAAAAGCAGGAGATCCATTGTTTTTTGATAAGAAAAATGATGATGTTAAATTTTGTTCTCCTGTAAGTGGCGAAATTATCGCTATTAATCGTGGAGCAAAAAGAGCCATTTCAGAAGTTATCATCCTAGCAGATAATAAGCAAGAATTTCGTAGCTACGATGCTCCTAAGCTAGATGCTCCTAGAGAGGAGTTAATCAGCTTTTTGGCAGATGCAGGAGTATGGCCTATGATTAGACGCCGTCCATATCACTTACTAGCAGATAGAAATGAAGTTCCTCGTGATATCTTCATCTCTACCTTTGATTCTGCACCTTTGGCACCAGATGCCAACTTGTTCGTGGAAGGAAAGGAAGCAGCATTCCAAAAGGGACTAGAAGTATTGGCTAAGTTAACTCCAGGTAAGGTGTATTTAGGCTTGAATGCCAAATTACAACCTGCTGCTGCGTATGCTGATGCTACAGGAGTAGAAAAACACTACTTCCATGGAAAACACCCTGTTGGAAATGTAGGTATCCAAATTCACCATACTAAACCAATGGGTACTCAAGACGTAGTATGGACCATGGCTGTACAGGACGTGATCACAATGGGTACCTTATTTACAGAAGGCAAATTCGATGCAGAAAGGGTAGTAGTACTAGCTGGAGCTGAATTGAAAGAAGCTAAGTATGTAAAGACATACATTGGTGCTGCTGTTGTAGACTTGATAAAAGATAATATTACAGATGAGGATATCACTGTTCGTTTGATTTCCGGAGATGTTCTTTCTGGACAGCAAGTGAATGAAGATGGATTCCTTGGTTTCTTCGATGACCAGATTACAGCGATCAAAGAAGGTAACTATAATGAAATATTTGGTTGGTTATTGCCATTAGCACCTAGACCAAGTGTTTCTCGTACTATGCCAGGTTTCTTGATGCCTAATTTTGAGTATCGTGCAGATACCAATACTCACGGCGAACAAAGAGCCTTTGTGGTTACTGGACAGTACGAAAGCGTATTACCTATGGATCTTTATCCACAGCACTTGATGAAAGCGATTCTTATCGGAGACTTCGAGCGTATGGAAGGGTTGGGTATCAATGAATTAGCACCAGAAGATATCGCTATCTGTGAGTTTGCTTGTACATCTAAGCAGCCACTTCAATCTATCCTTCGTGATGGACATGAAATGATGCTAGAACAAGTATAAGAGAACAGTAGTTATATTAATTAGAAATAAATCAGTCATACTGAATTTCATATAGAATGAAACCAATATTAGATTTTTTAGAGAAGATAGAACCAGATAAGAAGAAGAGTCCCTTCTTACACACCTTATTCGACGGGTTCCATACCTTCTTATTCGCACCTAAGTCTGTAACCAAAGGCGGAGTTCATGTTCGTGATGGAATGGACTTGAAGCGTACCATGATTATGGTCGTGCTAGCTATGCAGTTATGTTACCTTTTTGGTACATATAATATAGGTCATCAGCATTTTGTTGGAATAGGAGAGTACGCAGGATTCCTAGAAGGATTCCACTTAAAATTAGTTCATGGTCTTATTAAAATGTTGCCAATATTCGTAGTGGCACACGTAGTAGGATTAGGAATAGAATTTTGGTATGCTGCTAAGAAAGGGCATGCTATTGAAGAAGGATTCCTAGTATCAGGAGCCTTAATTCCATTATTGATGCCACCAGATCTTCCTTTATGGATGTTGGCAATGGCTGTAGCTTTTGCTGTAATCATTGGAAAAGAAGCATTTGGAGGAACAGGGATGAATGTATTGAACATAGCACTTTTGGCTCGTGTATTTATTTTCTTTGCTTACCCTACAGAGATTTCTGGAGATGAAGTATGGATTTCTAATGTCGTAAAAGAAGGTACAGAACACTTAAGTGGTACATATGGCTGGGTTCATGGCATTTTTGACAGTCTGTTTGCTTGGATGGGACTAGATCTGTTTAGTAATGTCGAAACAGGAAGAGTACTGGCAGATGGATACACAGGTGCAACACCTTTAGCACTAGCTAAAGAAGGTGGCTGGGCAAATGTAACAAGTCATTATTCTACTACACAGATGTTATGGGGAGATATTCCTGGTTCTATAGGAGAAACTTCAAAGCCACTTATTCTTTTTGGTGCAGGAATGTTATTAGTAACTAGGATAGCAAGTTGGAGAGTTATGTTGAGTATGTTCATTGGTGCTGCATTGACGGCTATGATGATGAACGGATTAACAGACAACCCTAACTCATTTATGGCAGTTCCTTGGTGGGGACAGTTTTATATGGGTAGTTTCTTTTTCGCTATGGCATTCATGGCTACAGATCCTGTAACTGCAGCTTCTACCAATACTGGAAAATGGATTTATGGATTCATGATTGGATTCGTAGGAATGGTAGTAAGAGTAATTAACCCAGCTTATCCAGAAGGATGGATGCTAGCAATTTTATTCATGAACGTATTTGCTCCTCTTATTGACCATTATGTGTTAGAGGCGAATATGAAAAAACGTATGAGACGTGCATAGTACAAAATATATATACTTATTTACTGTGGCTATGACGGTAATCGTAGCATTTATATTGGCAGGCTTGTTTACAGTGCTGAAGCCAATACACCAAGCGAATGAAGCTATCTTTAATAAGAAAGCTGTACTTTCTGCTGTAAATCCTAATGCGAATGATCTATCTGATGAAGAAGTAGTGGCAGCATTTGCTTCTGTGACACAGATAGTGTTAGATTATACTGGAAATGAATTAGAACCTGCAAAAGTAAAGGAACTAAGGAATTACAAGGATAAGGAAGGGAAAGCTGAACATTTAGATTTAGCTAAGGAAAAGAAAAGAGAGGATAAGGATAGATTACACCCTTTATATATTTTTAAAGAAGGAGGTAAGAATGTTTATGTAACTGCTGTAAGAGGTAATGGTCTTTGGGATGAAATTTGGGGATACATCGCTTTGGCAGATGATTACAGTACGATAGTAGGTACATCCTTTGATCACAAAGGAGAAACACCAGGTCTAGGTGCAGAAATCAAGGATAACCCAATGTTTCCTAAGAGTTTCAAAGGAAAGAAAATCTTTAACGAAGAAGGGAAGTTCGTATCTGTTTTAGTGAAGAAAGGTGGAGCAGATAAAACTGACCTTTATGCTGTTGATGGTATTTCAGGAGCAACAGTTACAGCTGATGGTGTAACAGATATGTTAGCAGAAGGCTTACAATTCTATATGCCTTATATTGAAGCACAAAAGAAATAATTACTAAAATTAATTAAACAATGAGTTTAATTTGTTTTAGTAAAATTAATTAAGAAACTGTTTTAAACCTATATATAATGGCTGAAATTGCAGTTCAAGAGAAAGAACCGTTATTCGGTAAGAAAGAAAGAAAGTTATTGACAGACCCATTAGGGAGTAATAACCCTATTACTGTACAAGTATTGGGAATCTGTTCTGCTTTGGCAGTAACGACACTTTTTTTCAAGGCATTGGTAATGTCAGTAGCAGTGGTATTCGTTTGTGCCTTTGCTAATTTATTTACCTCATTGCTGAGAAACCACATTCCAAACCAAGTACGTATGATCGTACAGTTGATTATCATTGCCACATTGGTAACCATAGTAGAATTGGTGCTAAAAGCAGCAAACTATGCAGTATATAAGGACTTGTCCGTATTTATTGGTTTGATTATCACTAACTGTATCGTAATGGGCCGTTTGGAAGCATTCGCTTTGGCGAATAAACCTTGGCGTTCATTCCTAGATGGTCTAGGAAACGGAGCAGGTTATGGTTTGATTCTATTGATTGTTGCATTCCTTAGAGAGATGTTCGGAAAAGGAACACTCTTCGCAGGTAGCCCTGCTGAAATCAAAATCATAGGCCCAAGTAATATTCCTGAAGGTATTGATTATTTTATCAATACAGCAGCAACTACTGGCTGGGAATCATGGTTTTCATGGTATGCGAATAATAACTTGATGGTACTTCCTGCTTCAGCGATGTTTGTTATTGGTGTATTAATATGGATACAACGTAGCAGAAATCCAGAATTGGTAGATATATCTTAAGTAGATCATTAGATGCTGAGATATTACAATCAAATATCTCTCAGTTATTGATACTTAATAAATTTATAGTTAAATAAAGAGTAGTTAATAATTATAGTTTTTTGAAACTTCATTGTTAATTATTTTCACAGATATGTGATAGATATGGAAATGTTAAACTTATTTTTAAAAGCGGCGTTCATAGAGAACATGGTACTGGCATATTTCTTAGGAATGTGTTCATACTTAGCCGTTTCCAAGACACTCAAAACCGCTTTTGGTTTAGGTCTTGCAGTAATATTCGTACTAAGTATTACGATGCCAGTTAACTGGTTAATCAACGAATATCTACTAGAAGATACGGGTATATTCGGTATGGATTTAACTTTTTTGAGATTCATTCTTTTCATAGCCGTCATTGCCTCTATGGTACAATTAGTGGAAATGATAGTCGAGAAAGTCTCACCATCACTATATAATTCTTTGGGTATATTCCTGCCATTGATTACCGTGAATTGTGCCATATTAGGTGGTTCATTATTCATGATTTCAAGAGAATATAACTTTGGGGATTCTGTAGTATTTGGAATAGGTTCTGGATTTGGTTTCTTCTTAGCAATAATAGCTATTGCTGCGATTAGAGAAAAAATTCGTTACTCTAATGTACCTCCAGCCCTTAGAGGATTGGGAATGGCATTCATCATCACAGGTCTGATGGGTTTGGCATTCATGAGTTTGATGGGTATAGATGTAGGATAAATGAAAATGTGTAGATATTGAATTTCTGCTGTAGACAGTAAATTCGATTTTACTAAAAATAACTTCAATACACTGTAATTACTTATATTATAAATCTAAAAATAAAGTATAAATGATACTACTTTTTGGAATGGAAGAAATCATGCAGATTGGATTTGCGATTTTGGTATTTACTGCCGTAATCGTAGGATTAGCTTATATCCTTCTTTCTGCTAGAAAACGTTTGGTGCCTCAGGGCGACGTTAATATCATAGTGAATGGCGATACGGAAAATCCATTAGTGGCTCAGCCAGGATCTAACCTATTGAATGTATTGTCTTCTCAGAATATATTCTTGCCATCAGCTTGTGGTGGTGGTGGTACTTGTGCCATGTGCGAATGTCATATTCATGAAGGTGGTGGTGATGTACTGGCTACAGAAATGAATCACTTGACACGTAAAGAAGCTGCTGAAGGTAAGCGTCTAGCCTGTCAGGTAAAGGTTCGTGAGGATATGAACATTTCCATACCAGAAGAAATTTTTGGTATCAAAAAATGGGAATGTGAAGTAGTTTCTAATTACAATGTAGCAACCTTTATTAAGGAATTTATAGTAAGACTTCCTGAAGGGGAAACATTGGATTTTGAAGCAGGTGGATATATCCAAGTGGATGTACCTGAAATCGAGGTTGATTTCAAGGAGATGAATATCGATGCACATCCAAAATATCATGATTCTTTGGATAAGTTCCAAAAGGATTGGGAGAAATTCCAGATGTTTGGTTTAAAAATGAAAAATACAGAGGAAGTATTCAGAGCTTACTCTATGTCTAACCACCCTGCGGAAGGAGATATTGTTTCTTTGACCATCAGAATCGCTACACCTCCATTCAAATGGGGTGCGAATTCAGATGGTTCTAGAAAGTGGGACGGATACCAAGATATTAATCCAGGAATCTGTTCTTCTTATGTTTTTGGTTGTAAGCCAGGAGATAAGGTAACGATATCTGGACCTTATGGAGAGTTCTTTATCAAGCCTACACAAAATGAAATGTTGTATGTAGGTGGTGGTGCAGGAATGGCTCCGATGAGATCTCATTTATATCACTTGTTCCATACCTTAAAGACAGGAAGAAAAGTAACCTTCTTCTATGGTGGTAGAACAAAACAAGAATTATTCTACGTCGAAGAATTCAGAGAGATAGAAAAGCAATTTCCTAACTTTACCTTTGCAATTGCTTTAGATGGTCCATTACCAGAAGATAATTGGACCTTGAAAGAAAATCTTGATGATCCTAATGGAGATGGATTCAAAGGATATGTACATAATGTAGTTATCAAAGAATACCTAGAGAAACATGAAGCTCCTGAAGAAATAGAATTATATTTCTGTGGACCTCCAATGATGAACCAGTCAGTCATTAAAATGGCAGACGATTGGGGAATACCTGAAGAGAATGTTGCTTTTGATGATTTCGGAGGGTAAGAGCTAATTTTAAACAAGTTCTAAATTGAAAAAGCCAAGCTATATAGCTTGGCTTTTTTGTTTTTAGGGTAATGTAGATTTTGTATATTTGATGTGCAATCGTACATCCGACTTTAGTCGGATGAAAGAAACAAAAGAAAGGAGATTAGAAATAAAACTGCAGAATGGTGTTTCGATCGACTAAAGTGAACATACAAAATTTCCTACCTTTATATAAAACAAAGAGAAAACTACATTTATGAATAATCTATATTGGCTTACAGAAGAATTAAAATCATACACTGACTTGTCTGGTAATAGATTTGATATAGAACGTGCTAGACGAATTCTTTTGAAAATGAAGCCTTTTTTATTAAATTATGATTCATCACAATTCAAATTGATTTATGAAAATTTAGATGAACTATCATCCCATGCGATGTTTTTTGAAAAATCTGAATTTTCTAAAAAAGTAGATGAATTATTTGCAGTGATTGAAAAAGAAAAATCAGAATAATTATACTGAGAATTAATTGGTTTTCGGATTGTTAAAAATTCATAGCTTCTGAAAATCAAGTAATTGCTACTAACGTTGGTCTGTAAAGCGAATACCGTTAGGTATATTAGAATATTATCTAAAATAATCCTCCAATAAATCTAGGCTAAATACCCTAAAGCCCAGCTTATCTGCCAATTCAATATATTCCCTTTTTATTGCTGTTTTTTCTTTCTTTAAATGATAATGAGCAATAAGAGAAAACAGCTGGATATAGTCGATATAAGAATCAAAGGCTAATTGAATATTTACTTTATTTAATTCACTCTCAGCTCTTTTGGGATTCCCTTCTTTTATGGATAATAAAGCCTGTGCTATTTGAAAAATCCCTAAATGCGTCAATAGATTAAAATCATTGATTTCAAATATTTCTTCATAATATTTACTAAAGATAATTTCTATCCAATCAATTCTTCTTAAAAGTAAAACCGTAGGAATAAGCTCAAAGAAAAACTCACATATATTAACGCCTTCGCATCCAATTAATAATTGTTCAAAAATAGCATCCTGTTCATCTGTTGACTTACTATACAATTGATTGGCATAATACCTTCCTTGTACAATAGGATACAACGTTTTTAAATCATAAGAAACGGGTAAGGTAAATGTCTGTTTTTCTTGACTATTTAAGAAAGCGTAATAATTTCGTAATAAATTGAGAAACACTAAATGTTCTTCCTCTTTTTCTATTTGGATTGATTGCTCAATCAATTCCATATAACCCCAATTAAAATACGAGTAATCAATAAAATTATAAACTACCGTTCTTCTGAATTGATCATTTCCTAAAAGCGAAAAAATAAAAGCTTTATCCTTTTCATAAAACTGCCTTAAAACAATACCCAATGCCAAACAAATTTTCAATTGCTCAGTTCGTATTATTTTATCTATCTCAACTTCAAAAAGACTAAGGCAAGCTGCTATATTTCTTTGATAAAAAAAATGCGTAATAACATCAATAAAATGCAAGGCAAAATATTGATTTTGTAACTGACGATTAAAGAAATGAATCACTTCTTCAGTGATTTTCTCCTGTTGCTTTAGCCGCAAAACATATAACCATATTTCCCAATTCGGAAAATGAAATTGATTAGAAAATGAATAGAAGGTCTTAAAACCTAGATATTGGGATAAGCTATTTAATGTATTAATATTTGGTTTGGTTATAGGCAAGAACCCAAAAAATCTCCTTAGGGTATTATAGCTCAATTCCAAGTCAGAATTTTTATTAATACTTGCCAAAAGTATTTTCAAGGTAGCCACGTCTTTAATCTGGCTTCCAAACTTCCTCTCCACCTTTTCTTTCAATAATTCTATTTGATTTACCATGCATTCTAATAATTATGGGCTATGAATGGGCTGTAATGTATGCATTATTCTATATATACTTGCAAGTCGAAAATTTTTATATAAATAAATCACATATAAGATGGCAAGAGATTACACCAAATATACGGTAGAAGGTTTAGGAGAAAAACTCAATAAAAGACAATTGGTCTTTACTATCGTAAAAGATTGGGCAAGTAAGAACAAGCCTAGTTTAGAAGATATTCAAGCTACTTTTCCAGAGGAGACACAAGGCTCAAAAGGCTTTATTGTTAAAAAATCTGAGGTGAAGGATGACAAGCGTTTCAATATGGATGAACCATTAAGCATAAAAAATGGAACGCAGGTCGTTGTCTCTAACCAGTGGGGAACTAAAAACATTGCCGCCTTCTTGGGATTAGCAGAAAAGCTAGGTTATAACGTAACAGCTGTTGGTAATGAAAGTAACAGCGAAGAAATTAGTTCAGATACAGCCAGCCCATTATCTGCTGAACAAATAGCAGAGTTCAAAAAACAAGAAGCGGAAATCAAGGGCGATTATAATGAGAATTCTTGGGAAGCCTCTTCACTTTATGATGATTTATTAGAAGCAGGAGATACGGCTTGGGCTGACCAAATTCTTCAAAAAATGGCAGATGCTGCTACTGATTTTTCAGATTTGGAAACAATTTGCGAAAAACTAAAAGAACGCGATGAAAAAGAACGCTTATTAGCAATGGCCAAAAAAGCGGAAGCAAAAACAGAAGATTCGGCTGATAATGTTTCTTTGGCAAATCTTATCTCAAAAGCGGATAAAGATTGGGCAATGAAATTGTACCAAAAGGCAGAAGAAATGGCAGAAGATTTCCGTGATTTTAATAATCTAGGAGATGCTTTAGCGGATGATGATAACTTAGGTGATAAGGAAAATGCCCTTCGAGTACAACGCAAAGCGATGCTCTTGATTGATGGTAAATGGGAAAAAAGGAATTTTATCAGTAGTCTGGAAGATTTAGGTACAATCGGAGCTGAGTTATTAGCCGACTACATGGATATTGAAGATAAGTCTGTTCCAAAAATGAAAATGCCAGAAAATCTGTTTGCAAGTTATCATCTTCCTTGGGGCAGATTTGTGTCGCTCCGATTGGATAATGCACCTGATTGTGATACTATGAGTTTCCGTATCCTTTTGGATATGAAAGAACAGAAAATATTGGGTAAAGCCAATGAGGGTAACAATTTAAAACGATGGTTTGATGAGCATGAAGTTCGTCTCTATGATGATTTTGTGAGTGGTAAGTCTTATGATGGTGTGCTTACTATTTCAGGTGGATATTCAAAACATACAGAAGATTGGCAAATCAGTTGCCACTCATGTTTCGAAGACCTTTTAGAGGGGGAATTGCCAAAGGATGCTACAGGGGATGAATTGTATAAGGCAGTAGGACATGAAGGAGAAGTGTATCAACTGTATCGTTACCTCTTGGACAATGCTCATGAATCAGGTATCAAAGTAGGTTTGAGTGAAGAAGACATTACTGCATTGACTGAAGCGGACAGTGGTTATAAATTCAGCG
>JBNMOV010000131.1:0-10748 GCA_051275765.1 Maribacter sp.
CACTAAGATATATTCCTGCATTTCTTGCCAAGGATATTCTCTTCCTCTTATTGTTTTAATAATTGGAATAGAATCATTGGATTGGATTTCTGCTTTATTTGTAATATAAATAAAGTTGGAATCCAATCCTTTTTTTAATGGTGATGTATAGCCTATCGTTTCTCCTTTTAACCTTGTTTTTTCATAAAAAAATAGTGCTTTTGAATCTGCTAATTCATCTATAATAAAAATAGGTGTTTTTTTATCTTTTTTTATTGTTGCTATAACAGATTCTGCTATATCTTTATATATATTTCTTTCCGCTTCCCAAAGTGGCATTATTTGTGTCCAAAAAAGAAAATTAGTTATTATTCCTCCCATAACAATACTACTCATTATATACTTTTTATTATCAGAATATAAGGTAACTAATGTAACTATTCCCATTCCCCATAGTGGTATTCCAAATATCAGTGCTTTTCTAAATCCTGTTCCTTGAAACCATGTAAATCCATTGAGCATGAACAAGGTAGCGATAAAGAAAGAAAACAAAACTTGTAATATAGTAAAAGTCTTTACTGTATTTTTATATGGATAATTCTCTTGTGAGAATGCTTCTATTTGCTTGGCTATCAATAATAAAAGTATAAAATGAGCCAACAATGAAATAGAACACAATCCTGCCAAAATACCTGCAAAAGAAAGAATAGCCATTTCTTCTTTAATTCGAATTCGATTATATAAATGAATTAAAACAGCAGGTACGAAACCTAATGCAGCCATCAAACCTGCAAAGACACATAAGAAATAATAGCTTAAATTATTTGTGTAGGAAAATAAAAAACCTTCATTCATCCAAGGCAATCCTAGTAAGAATGGAATTAATAAAGAAGAAAGAACAGCAATAGCTCCTTCCATTAAAATTGACTTTCTATTTTGATGGAAAAGAAACAAAGTTCCAAATAAAATGACATTAAATACTAGTGCAGATAAAGGATGAATAAATACCAATAAAATGGATAATAAAATAATGAATATGCTATATAGATTATTTCGCTTTTTTAATTGAATAACAGCTAGAGGAAAGATTAATAATTGAATAGAAAAAAGCCAAATATCTGTAGTTCCTATTTTTCCTATCATTAATAAAGGAAAAGAAGCGGCTGCTAATAATAAGGTCAGTAAAGAAAATTTATTAGAGAATATTTTTCCACCTAATTTATAAAAAGCAAAAAAGGAAGTCGCTAACATCAATAAACTAGGCATTCTTATTCCCCATTCTGAATATCCTACTGTAGATAAACTTCCTGATGTGATCATTTCTGCCAAAGGAGAAAAACCATCACCTATATTAAAAGCAATCCCTTCTGAAAGATTATCCAGAGAAGCATTCGCCAAAGCAGTTTCTATATTCCAAATCGCCATGAAGTCACTGCCATAAAATAAGGCAAGGATAAATAGTAAGAATATGAGGGTTTGGAATAGTCTGTTATTTTCCATTGAATAGATATCGAGATGCTGAGATAGTTAGATTTTTAGATAAATAGGGATTTCTCCAAAGGAGAAATCCCTATTGTTATTTTTGTTACTTATCTAATAATCCATCAACCCTATCCGCTAAGCTTTGGAAAGATTCAGTCTGACTGACCATAGTTTTTTGTAATTCTCTTATTTCGTCCCTCATCATATTCCTAATATTCTGAGGAGAAGGTAAAAACGGGCTTATTTTAGCACGTACATACCATATTTCACGAATGTCACTCACGCTTACTCTATATGGTTCATAGAAGCCGTTGTCAGATAATAAAACCAGCTCTTTATCTTCTTTCAATCTATTTTCTATACGCCTCACAACAACATCGCCACGAGTAACGATTACATACACATAATTATCTTTCAAGGCAGTTTCCCAAAGCGTAGGTTCTAAAAAACTACAAACTACCTTATCTCCTTCAAAAAGAGTAGGTTCCATACTGTCGCCAGACGCATCGAAAGAACGATGTGTACCTACCTTATATTTATAATCTGGAAGCGTAAATGAAGGCAAATCCTGAATAAAAGCTGGATGAGATACATCTCCTGCATAACCTGCTTGTGCAGGAACAGGTACATGAACGATTCGTTCATCATCATCAGAATTAGTGACGATGGTTAGTACACGGAAACTTTTGTGATTATCCTCGCTCATGAACATAGGTCCTTCTCCTGTAAAGATATAAACAGGATTCATCTTATACTTCATGATAGCTTTACGAAGCAATTCTATCGTCACATCTCTACGTCCCTTTAATATTTCACTAAGACTCTGTGGTAGGTACTCCAAAGACATCGCAAACTGCCTACTTGAGCGAACTCTATTATCTTCCTTTAGTTTATCATGGCATTTGATAAACCGTTGTGTTACTAAGCTATTCATCTTCTTAATTTCCTTATGCTAAAACTGTATAATGATGCAAATATAATGAATTTGTTTATACAAAAGCAAGAATATAAGAATAAATGATAACAAATAAGTGATATATAATCATATATACCAAAAAAATAGTCAAAATATTGATGAAAGAATAATTCGTAAAAATTAAATCAAATAAATGATAAAATATTGTTTTACACGCAAAAAAGTCATACCTTTATATTGTACAAAAAATTAGTATCCATGGGATTATTCAACCGTTTTAAATTAGATATTAAACCACTTACTAAAGAGCCTGTGACAGCATTTTCTAATCATTTTAAGAAAATGGCAAGCCTATTAGCTGATAATAAGTTATCTAGTAAATCTAAAATGTCTAGTGTTTCTACAGAGAACTTTAAAAAACTCTGGGGGGCTGAAATGCCTAATGGCTTAAGGAATGTTTTTGAGCAATTAGCAGAATTGGGAACGCCTAAATTCCAAAATTGGGAAAGCAATATTCCCTCTTTCAATATTGCTAATCATAAAGGAAATATAGTAAAGGATGTTTTATTGAAAGCACAGGTTGAATTTCCTACAGATTATCATATCAATTGGTTTACAGGAACGATTAGTTTAGATCCTGTTGTCAATAATACTAAGGGTGGTTATTCTCAGCATTATTCGTATCAATATCCATTATATGATACTATCCCAGCAGGAAAAACTCAGCCTCAAATTTATACCTATCAACATAATAACCAAGATACTTGGGGGATCAATTTTGAAATAATGGCTGAGGATGTATCTTCATTTCTTTACGTAGTTATGATGATTCAAGCTTATAAGAAAAAGAAGATTTCTAATGCTGATTTCTTAATTTGCTATGATAAAATAAAAGCTAAGGTAAAACTCCCTTATTATTTCTTCAATTCTTTTAGAGCTGATGGAAGATGGGTCAATTATTATGATTTTAATTATAGAAAAAGTAATGTTGAAGGAGCTTCATTGAGTTTAGATCATTTTAATCGAGCTCGATGGATTATCGAATTATTGAAAGGAAACCATAATAACTATTTATGGACAATCCAGAATAATCTATATAATCAGGTACATAATCCTGTGATTACAAAAGAAATTCATGAAGCCAATCTTAGGAATTTACCTAATCATGTACCAGATGCCTTGTATTATTTATTAAGATGCTTTTTTAGAAATGAAACAGAGCAATTGGAAGCATATATTGATGTATGTAAATCTAGTCAATCTAAAATCATTAGTGATGCTGCTCTATTTGCAGAAGAATTGAATGATGGATTGGAATTCTTTGGCGAAATTGATAATATACAAGAATTGAAAAGAGATTTTGCTAAGGATAAGACTTGGTAGAATATCTTTCAACAGAATAATCAAAAAGGCTGGTTTTTCACAACCCAGCCTTTTTGATTATTTAATCTTTCCAATCTTGCTCATATAATAAAAATCAGGACAATAGTCTTTCAAAGCTGCTTCTGATAAATCCTGTTTGATCTCACGTATTCCTCCTGAATTTTCTTCTTGCAATCTAGCGATACAAAATTCAGATTTTTCAGCTCCCGTTTTTATCCTTTCATCAAATTCAGCTTTCATTTTTACTTTATCCTCTCTTGATAGTTTCTTTTGTTCTTTCAAGATATCTATTAATCCTTTTGTACAAGCACACATGTTTTCTGCTAATTTCTTGTAGAATTCAGTTTCTACATTATCAGAGATTTGTTCTGGTACTTTAGGCGTACAATTTGTCGTTAAAAAAATAAACAGTAAACATACTCCACTAATAAAAAAATGCTTCATTATTATTATTTTAATTGCTGAGTTTCTGCATCAATCCAATTTTCATATTCCTTATTAGCAGATACTTCCCAAGATACGATACAAGGCACATCATAAGGATGGATTTCAACTAATTGCTGCTCTACCCTTCTTTTTAGCTTTATTTTCGTTTTTAATATCGTTACATATTCATCATCTTTACTAATACTTCCTTGCCACCAATACATACTTTCGATAGGCAATAGATTTGCACAAGCTATTAAGCGTTGACTAAGTAGTTTATCTACGATATATTTTGCTACATCTTTTGAAGGATGTGTGACATACATGATCAAAAATGACATACCGATTCTTAAAATATTAATATAAAACTATCTACAATTTCAAAATTAACTATATTTGAACGATATATTTTAGTGAGTAGCTAAATAAGAGTTGATTAGGCATTTTTTAATCTAATTAAAAATCCAATTCCTAAGTAATTCTAACAGTAAAGTAAAAAAGATCAAGCATTGGATTCAAAATATAAGTTACAGAGTATCAAGGTTTTCGGTTCAAAAGAAAACTTATATTACAATACTAAAAAATATCGGAAAGTCTATGATGAATCAGAAAGCCGGTATTTGTATTGTGAGTTAGCCTTTTATAATAAGCTCTTTGACGAGAAGGAATGGAATACTAAAATCCGATTCGTCTGTAAAAATGCCAAAACGAAAAAGCAAGTTTCTGATTTTGATAAGGAGCTTACTGTAAAGAAAGATATGAACATTGTTTATGTTCGTGAAGGCTGGGGAACACCTGATCCAGGCTGGTGGAAAGAAGGTTCTTATTATTATGAAGTTTTTATTGATGGCGTTTCTGTTGGTACGACTTATTTCTACGTCATAAAACAAGGAGTAGTTACTGCGGATAGGAATCCTTATATTAATATTAATCAAATACAACTTTTTGAAGGTGCAAAGAGTGGTACTGTTTTTGATGATAGAACTTACTATCATACTTTTGAAGGAAAATCAACTCGTTATATTAATATTGAGATGAGATTGGAAAACCTTCAGATAGAATTAGATTCCTTTCCTTTAGAATTGCAATTCAATTTTTATAATGATGCTGGTCAGCTCAAAGCACATATGAACTATTTCAAAGAAATAGTGGATAAGCGTACTGAGATTATCATGGATACTGGCTATGGTTCAAATAGTGGAGGATATTGGTATGAAGATAAATATACATTGGAATGTGTATTTATGGATCAATTGATCGCTGTAGTACCATTTGAAGTTAGTGATCAGAATATAGAGCAAGTAATAGGTCATCCTTTTTCTACTAGTAAATCCAACTCAGAGCCTGTTACGAAAATAGAAGTTCCTAAGCTGACTTTCGAGGAAGCAATGGACGAATTGAATGATCTCATTGGTCTGACTTCTGTAAAAGATCAATTGAATGAATTCGCTTCTTTCCTACAGTTTTTGAAAGTTAGAAAAGAAAAAGGTTTTGAAGAAAATACTAAATTTAATCTGAATAGTATTTTCATGGGAAATCCGGGAACAGGAAAAACGACTGTTGCCAAAATGCTAGGTAAGATATATTATAGCCTTGGACTTTTGTCTACGGATAAAGTTCATGAAGTAGGAAGAGTAGATTTAGTAGGAGAATATATTGGACAGACAGCTCCTAAAGTCAAAAAAGTAATAGATAAGGCAAGAGGTGGTATCCTATTCATAGATGAAGCCTATGCTTTGACGAATAGAGGAGATGATTCTAAGGATTTTGGACGAGAGGTAGTAGAAGTATTGTTAAAAGAATTGTCTGATGGTCCTGGCGATTTAGCTGTCGTTTGTGCTGGTTATCCTAAGGAAATGCAGAATTTCCTTAATTCTAATCCTGGTTTGAGTTCAAGAATTAGAAATGTGATTTTCTTTCCAGATTATATTCCAGATGAATTGATGGAAATAGCAGAATACAAGGCGAATAAGTCTGGTATCATGATGGAAGACGGAGCGAAGGAGACCTTACACAAAAAAATAGTAGAAGTATATAGAAATAGGAATAATCACTTTGGTAATGCTCGTTTTGTCAATGGAATCATAGAAGAGGCGAAGCAAAACATGGGATTGAGATTGATGAAAACCCATACAGATTTAAAGAAACTGGATAAGGAAGCACTTTCTACTGTCGCAAAAGATGACATTCTTCGTGCATTCAGAGATGGAGAAGGTAAATCTGTATTGCTACCAATAGATAATGCCCTTTATGATGAAACACTAAAGGAACTTAATGATTTGATCGGCTTGGATAATATCAAGCAAGAAGTCATGGAGACCGCAAAATTGGTAAAATATTATCGAGAAGTAGGAAAGGATATTAAGAAATCCTTGTCTATGCATACTGTGTTTAAAGGAAATCCGGGAACAGGTAAAACAACTGTTGCTAGGATTATCGTTCAAATATATAAAGCATTAGGCATCTTAGAAAGAGGCCATGTAGTAGAGGCAGATCGCAAAGATTTGGTAGCAGCTTATACTGGACAAACGGCAATAAAAACAGCAGAACTCATAGAAAAAGCCAAAGGTGGTGGATTATTCATAGATGAAGCTTATGCCCTCACTAGTGGTGGAAGTGGAGATTTTGGTAGAGAAGCTGTAGAAACGTTACTTAAATCTATGGAAGATCTAAGAGGCGAATTCATGGTTATCGTAGCAGGTTATCCTAAGGAAATGGATCAGTTCCTTGAGGCTAATCCGGGTTTGATGTCTCGTTTTGATAGACAATTTGTATTTGAAGATTATAGTTCAGAAGAATTGTTGGAAATAGCTGAAATGATGTTCGACCAAGAAGATCTACAGCTTTCTGATGAAGTAAAGGATTGTTTGAAAAAGTATATAGATAAATTGCTTCAAAACAAGCATAAATACTTTGGTAATGCTCGTACTATTCGCAAAATAGTAGCAGAAGCGATCAAGAGACAACATCTACGTATGGCAGATATTCCATCAGATAAACGTTCTAATGAAATGATGTATCAAATCACTTTAGAAGATGTAGCAGACTTTAATCTAATGGAAGAAGATATTAGACCAGGGATTGGATTTAAATAGTTTTTATCCCTGATAGGAATTAATTATAGTAAGACTACATCAGGCATTGCCTGATGTAGTCTTACTATATGCCCCTTAGTTATCTTTAATTCGGTACGGTACAACAGTAGTTTTGGTCAAATTCCTGATCAACAATTTGACAATTTCGCACCAAAAAATATGATTTATTATTAGAACTATTCTTTCATAAATCTAGCTGAATACACCTTACCAGCTCTGCTAATCTTTAGGTCTGAGTAGCGGTTTATAGCTTTATTCTACTCTTATATCTTTCTATAAACTCATCTTTCTTCTTCTTATAATCGTCAGTAGTCGTATTATTTTCATTACTACCTTTTTCCATATAAATAGACTGAGAAGGAAAAGCAAATTCAACATCCAGTTCTTGTGCCAATTGAATAATTTGAAGCATCAACATCTGCTTTCCTTTAGATTCTTCTGACCAAGAATCCACAGTAAAAAAAGTCTGCATAAAAATATCCAAAGACGAAGCGCCAAAACTATTTAAATGTACTTGTGTTTTTTCATCTAATGTATCTGGATGCAACCTTAAAATATCCTGTACACCTTCTATGAATAATTCAATTAATTCTGATGGCGTATCGTATTTAATTCCTAACTGAGTTCGATATCTTCTGTATACCCTTCTTCCTAGATTATTAATAACTTCATCTGCTATTTTTCCATTAGGAACAGAAATAATAGAAGTATCAGACGCCTGTAATCTAGTCGATCTAAAACCAACAGCCTGAACAACTCCCTGGACACTTCCGGCAATGATAAAATCTCCTACATCAAAGGGGCGATCCAAAAAAATCATAAAGGCTCCTATGAGGTTTTTAACAGAATCCTGTGCTGCGAGTGCAATCGCTAATCCTCCTATAGAAACTCCTGCTATTAAAGCAGTTACGTTAATATCTAATCTATTCAAAATAGCTATAATTCCAAAAATAACAATAGCGATTTGAACTCCTTTTTTTAGAATCAATAATAATTGATCATCCATTCTGGATTCCGTTTTATCTGTAGCTTTCATTAGGAAGAACATCAAGAAATCAAATATCCTCAATGTTAAATAAATAAAGAAACAGTATTTTAAAACATCCAAAATTAAATACAAGCCACTACTGATATGAATAGGCAATTGTAAAACAGGAAGGAATAAATTAAATAATTTAATGATAAAAATAAAAGAGATGAATTTTCCTATTTTATGGATTAGATCCATATCAGAAAATTGGTCATCTATTTTGGATTTTGTAATAGCTAATAATATTAAATCTATTATTTTTGAAAATAGAAAAAATAGAAAAAATCCAGTTAATAAAAATAAACCAAAGCCTATGTATTGCCATATCATAATTCCTAGAAAACGACCTGTTCCCATTTGTGGAAATATATCTAATAATATAGCAGATCCATATGGATATAAATTACCATGAAGTAAAGGAATTAATTCTACCGTTTCTTCAGAATAATACCATTTATTATCATATTTTTTGATATTTATTTCTGGTAATTTTTCAGGAAATAAGTAATAAATATGCCTACCCAAACTATCCTGATATAAACTATCTTTTGGTAAGGTAGAAATAGTTACATATAGATTTTTTGAATCAAATACCTGCTTTATTTTAATAGCAATTCCTTCTGCTTCTACCCCACTCTTCCCATAAATCATTAAAGCAGATTTATCCGGTTGGTATGAATCTGCTTGTAAATAATACAATTGATTATATATCGTATTATGAGGAGAAGATAAAGTAATGTCTATAGGACCTTCTTGAGCAAAAGTCACTAGACAAAATAATGAAGATATAATGGATAGGAATAAGCATTTTTTCATTTCATATTGGATTTATGATTACAAAAGTAAGTGTATTTGAATTAATTTTCTTTTTTTCAATTTTTATTATAAATAAAATTACAAATGAGTAAAATTATACTATAAATTAATAAACTTAGACAAGTTATAAGTCGTTATATCTCAAAATCGAACAAAATGAAAGAATACCAAGTAGACAAAACAGAGCAAGAATGGAAAGAAAAACTCAATGATATGGAATACCACGTCCTTAGAGATAAAGGAACAGAACGTCCATACACAGGAGAATATGATAAATTTTATGAAGAGGGTACTTATTCCTGTGCTGGCTGCGAACACGAACTTTTTGAATCTGAACAGAAATATAATTCTGGTTGTGGATGGCCTGCTTTTTGGGGAGAACTCGAATCTGCTGAAATCAAACAGATAAAGGATCGTAGCCACGGAATGGCACGCACAGAGCTCGTTTGTTCTAAATGTGGTGGACATCTAGGGCATGTTTTTAATGATGGTCCTCCTCCTTCAGGTATTAGATATTGCATCAATTCTGCATCATTAAAATTCAACAAGAAACAATAAGTTATTCCCTTCGTAATTTAAGGAATTGCGAAGGGAATAAAAACATGCTATAGTTAGGTAGTAGAACATCAGTTTTTTGATAGATGATTTTCCACTACTTATTACAACTTTGCATATTCTACTGCTATTTTCGCTGCTACACTTGCATTATTTTTTGCCAATGCAATATTAGATGCTAAACTTTTACCTTCTGTAAGTTCCTTTATTTTTGCTAGAAGAAAAGGTGTAACTGCCTTGCCTTTAATTCCTTTTTCCTTAGATTCCAATAATGCTTCATTGATAGCCTTATCTATTTCCTTTTTATCATAAGAATATTCATCAGGAATTGGATTCCCTATAATAACTCCTCCTCCTAATCCTAAATCCCATTTTAATTTCAATGCTTTCGCCATCTCAAAAGCCGAATCAACCTTATAATCTACTCCAAAACCACTTTCTTTAGTATAAAAGGCAGGAAATTGATCAGTTTTATATCCCACGACAGGCACGCCCATTGTTTCCAAATACTCCAAAGTCAAACCGATATCCAATATCGACTTTACTCCAGCAGAAACAACTGCTACCTCAGTATTCGCCAACTCCATCAAATCTGCTGAGATATCCATAGTATTTTCCGCACCTCTGTGCACACCTCCTATCCCTCCTGTAGCAAAAACACGAATGCCAGCCATCGCCGCAAAAATCATCGTTGAAGCCACTGTTGTTGCACCATCTAATCCCTTTGCGATAACAAAAGGAATATCTCTTCTACTAGTCTTCATTACCCTACTCCCTTGCCTAGCAAGGTGTTCTAATTCTTCATTTTCTAATCCAATTTTAATCTTTCCACCTAATATCGCAATAGTTGCAGGAACGGCTCCTGCTTCCCTAATCACCTCCTCTAATAGCAATCCAGTTTCCATGTTTTCTGGAAAAGGCATACCATGCGATATTATGGTTGACTCCAAAGCTACTATTGGTAAATTATGTTTTAGAGCTAGAGAGACTTCTGTAGAAAAGTTTAAATAATTCATTGATAATCAACTATTTGCTTATAATAATAAAGTTAAATAAGTTTTATTTA